>JACQLG010000068.1 GCA_016204155.1 Candidatus Niyogiibacteriota bacterium
CTATTCTTCAGGTCTATTCTCGGCTTGTTTTCGGCTTTCATTGCCTTGCCTCCAATTTTTTAAAAAACTATTGCTTATACTAGAGATTTTAACTCTCTTTGTCAACTACGAAACAGGCCAATTCTTATCTCTTTCAGATAAAAGAGTTGGCTCCATGGGCTATTGACGTGGCGATGATTTTTTATATATACTTCTTCATAAGGCACGGAATGCCTTTACATGGTCAAACAGTAATTTTTATCTCTCTTTCTATGGATAAAGAGTACTATGAAATTAATTTCTCGTCTATTCATTGCTTCTTCTATCGCTATAATGATTGTACTGGGCGTCACACAACTTGCGTTTGCCAATCCGGGAAGCCCTGCATGGGAGCCGCTTCGGGATGAAACCGGCAATCCGCTTTTCTGCATCCACCCGAGTGATCCTGACGATCCGCATTCCGGCGTTGTTTTTCGTAATCTCAAAACAGGGAATGAGCTCTGTATGAAAGCGTAATCGGCTTTCATTGCCTTGCCTCCAATCTTTTAAAAAACTATTGCTTATCTAGATATTTTAACTCTCTTGGTTAACTACGAGACAGGCCAATTTTTATCTTTTTCAGATAAGAGAGTCGGGGGCATTGGCCACTCTATATGAAATGCGGGGTCATTCCACCGAACTCCTGATGCATAGTCAGGCGAATAAAATTCGGACATGAAGTATTGGACTAAACAATCATCTGTAAGGGCCTGAAAGCCGTGCGCGCATCCTTTCGGAATGAGCATCATTTTTTTATTTTCTTCGCTTAATTCTTCCGAGTGCCATTGTCCATATGTGGAAGAATCTTTGCGCAAATCAAGCGCAATATCATATATTTTCCCGCGAAGGCATACTACAATTTTATCTTCTGCTTTTGGCGCCGTTTGAAAATGCATGCCTCGTATGGTTCCCTTTTTCTTTGTAAGAGAAACATTTGCCTGGACTATTTCAAATGGAATGCCGGCACGAGCAAATTCATCCTTGCAGAAATTTTTAGCAAAAAAGCCGCGCTCATCGAGATACGGCTCCAATATTATGCTATATGCGCCTTTTATTTTCAATTGATTGAAAATCATGATTGAAATGTATATCGCTTTCGTATCTCCTGTTTTATATAATCAGAAAACGGCTGTTGCGCATCTATCTCAAGGGCATCTCTGCACTGGTCTTCCACTTGCTGAAGAAAAAATAATATCCTTGTATTCAATATTCTTCCTACATCATTTTTATTTTCTGCTTCAGTTAATGCTTGCTTGCCGTATAACTTTTCGAACCACCACCGTTGTAATTCATCATACTCGCCCCTCTCCTGCGCCTCATCCATCCGTTCCTGCGGCGAAACAATGGAAGTGTGCGCGACCATATAATCGGAAAGGAGAATGATCCACCGAATTAACTCGCGCGGAGATGTAGTAATAACAATATGCTTTTCATCTAACTCCAGTAAACCGTCTCCTGTTAAACGCGTTAAAGAAAAATCGTCGATGTCTTTCTCCGAGACACGATGCTTTGCCAATACCTGTGAAATAAATTCTTTCCGATGCTCGGGATCTAAAAATGTTTTGGGGCTTCCTTTTTCAACCCCGTGCTCTATTTCCAATTCCTGGCGTTTTGTAAGATCATGAATGAGTGCCGCCTTCACGCCGATCTGTCTTTCCTCGGCGGTCAGATATCCTTTTTCAGAAAATTTCTCAAGTATTGTATCGGCAACCATCCCCACGACAAGACAATGCTCGGCGATATTCCTATAGCTTCTCTCTTTCCCTTCCAATCTACCTCCTGCCTTATCTCCAAGCAATCCGAAATTTCGAAGCAGACGCATCGCCTCCATATGAGAAAGAGCAAACGCGCTAAACTGCGATGTTTTTTCTTTATTCGGAATACGTTCATACATAATGATATGCCTCCTTCCAATTAATTTTTAACCATTTTCTATTTTATACATAATTTTCGCGATTTTGTCTATATCCCATTGTTTTAAAGAATTCTTCGGTTTTTTGAAGCCATTCTGCATTGGTAATCGTAGTGTAAGGATCATCGGTTATAAATGCTCCAATACGATGTTCTGCTACTAATTGTTGCGAGATAAAGTCCTGAAACATAAAATCGCCTTCGGGCATATATCTCAAAATATCTTTTTTAAGAATATAAAAACCGATATCATTGCCTTGGTATGACGGATCATCCTGAAACGGTCCGTAATATTCAATGATACCCTCCTCATTGACTTTGATATTTCCGTGGGCATACTCGCCCTTGCCGTCGCGTTTATTATGAAATACAGTCATCAATGCCGGCAGATTATTTTTTTTAAAAAAAGCGAGATGCTTTTCTATATCCAACGGCCAATAGATATCGCAATAATGGAAAAGGAAATGGTCATCGAGAAGACGGACGGCATTGCGAAGTCGCGTGCCGTTTTGTATCTCTGCCGGACTCACAGAGTATGTGATATTCACTCCGTGGTTCCTGCCATCGCCGAAATAATCTATCACTGATTCGGGCTTATAGCCGAGCAACAGAAGAATGTTTATCACGCCATTCTTTTTAAAAAGATCTATGAGGTATTCTAAAAACGGACGACCGAGCACCGGCACCATCGCTTTTTGCTTGCGAAGTGTGTACGGATGGAGACGCACGCCTTTCCCTCCCGCCACAATAACTGCCTGTGCTATCCTCATACTGTTCTTATTTTTTTGAAAAACTCGGTTATCTGCTGGTTTGTAAAATCCGCCATGATGCCTTTTGTATAATATGTTTTATACCAATTCAATGCGAGTGTCAGAGCATCACGGGCATGGATGCGAGAACGCCAACCTAAATGCTTTCGTGCTTTAGCACTGTCAATCTTCAAAAACAATGCTTCTGGTTTCACGGGATCCCGATGAATAATATATGATCCTTTGTTAAGATACGCAAACGATTCTCGCACAATATCTTTAACTTGCAGATGATTAGCATCTTTAGGGCCAAAATTCCATGCGTCAGATAATTCCTTGCGGCCTTCATAAAGGCCCTTGGCAAGCATCGCATAGCCCGCAAGGGGCTCAAGCACAAACTGCCACGGCCGTACAGATTCTGGATTACGGAGCAACATTTTCTCGTTACGCTCAAAAACCGACCGCACAATATCAGTCATGATCCTGTCAGGACCCCAATCGCCCCCGCCGATCATATTTCCTGCCCGCGCTGACGCAATAAGGACAGCGTGGATTTTATCATAACCATCAGGATGGAAAAATGATTTTTGGTATGAACGGATTACTAATTCTGCCGACGCTTTGCTTGCGCTATAAGGATCATGCCCTCCGAGCGGATTATCCTCTGTGTATGCAGCAGCCGTCTCCTTATTTTTATATACCTTATCCGTAGTAACCATGACTGCTGCGCGAACGCTGGATGTCTTTCGTATCGCTTCAAGAACATTCGCGGTCCCAATAATATTCGTCTCAAACGTATACAAAGGATTATTGTAACTTTCGCGCACAATCGGCTGTGCTGCCAAATGAAACACAACCTCCGGCTTCTCCTTGTTAAAAATAGATCCTACGGCATCTCCATCCCTGATATCGGCTATGTAATGATGAATACGGGGCTGTATGCCAAGCACGCTAAAAAGATTCGGCGTGGTCGAAGGCGCAAGCGCAATGCCCGAAACATCCGCGCCCCACAACAAAAACATCTGACAGAGCCAGCTCCCTTTAAAACCGGTATGACCGGTAATTAAAACTCTTTTTTTATTGAAGAAATTTTTTAAATTTTCCACATTCCTTGCCTTAGGGCTTCTGTTTCCATACTGCCCATGGCCTTTCATGGTGCCACAAATCATTCAGTTCTTCAACCTCCCGAGAGGTATCCATCGCTTTCCAAAATCCTTCATGTTTGTACACGGCGAGCTCGTTTTTCCCGGCAAGTTTTTTAAGACCCTCCTCCATTGGACCATCATCAAAGTAATCAAACGCGGCTCTTTCAAGAGCAATAAATCCTCCGCTCACGTAATCAAACATGAGCGGTTTCTGCTCAAAAGCAATAACTCTGTTTTTTTCATGATCAACTTTGACGAGACCGTATTTTGAGTATGGATGCACTCCCGTAATAGTGCCTATGGTTCGCTGTGCAGTATGGAAACGTACGAGTTCACCGATATGGATATCCGCAACTCCGTCGCCGTACGTCAGCATAAACTGATTTTCAGGGATATATTTTTTTACGCGAAGTATCCGTTCGCCTGTCAAACTATCAAGGCCCGTTTCTGCAAACGTTACCTTAAAATCTTCGTTCGTTCCGCTATGAAAAAATATCTCGTTTTTTGACGTATCAAGAGTAAAATCGTCCACGCGGGGCTTTAATCTCATAAAATAATCTTTAATCATCTCTCCTTTGTATCCGAGCGCAAGCACAAATTCATTAAACCCATAGTGCGCATAAATCTTCATGATATGCCATAAAATAGGCTTGCCGCCGACCTCCACCAGTGGCTTTGGCTTAAATTCTGTCTCTTCTTTCATGCGGGTCCCGTACCCGCCGCATAAAATGATTGTTTTCATAACGATTTAAAAAAATGTAACTTCACTATATCACATGACGCTCTCTTTGTGTATCTCTTATATGTATATCGCTTATATAGTTTCTCGATATTTTTTATATTGTATTTCATTTTTTGCATTACACTTTTACATTACATTACACGAATATATACTTTCGTACAGTTTTGACGATCGCTTATTTTGTACGAAATGAAAAAATGCAATCCAAAACAAAAAAATGGCGGCTGCGATTCCTGAGTCCGACCATCCGATGAATTAACTGAGTTTGAAAAACTTGCGTAATCCTTTTTCATGAAGCATTCTCTCTACCGTCAGCAATTCAACATATTCCTCAACTCCAAAGATGTTCGCTATGAAAAGTATTTCATCTTCAGCGGGATAGGGATAAATGAATACGCTTTTCTGTAGTTGCAAAAATCCCAATTCCACCAACTTTCTTCTAAGCGCTGCGCGCGCGCTTCTATATCGTTCAGGAATATCAAAGATGACCACTCGCCATTTCCTATCCCATTGTAATGGCTTTTCAACAGTTAGATCCTCAATAATAAACTTCCTTACTCGCTGTATGCCATCTTTCGTGATTGTAATTACTATTTGGTTTCCTTCTTTCTTAACGAATCTCACCAACTTTTTTCTTTTAAGATAGGAGGCGCTGTCTTGCACTTTTTTCTTGCTAAACTTTTTCTCAAATTCGTGCTCTTTCCCGAAACGACCGAAGGCAGAAAAAATATTTGGCGCCATTGCGCCTACCATCATAACACCGCCAAAAGCTACAATGGCCAAGATAACTCTCGCGGCTGAAACGGTGAAGCTCTTACTTTTAAGCAATCTTTCGAGCATTCGATGATTGTTCTTTATTTTGCTCAGCGATATAACTTTATTGCGGTTCCTACTCATACTTCTATTTTATACAATTATTTTATATCATTTCTTACACTTTCGTACAGTTTTGACGATCGTCAAATTTGTAAGAAAATATATACGACACATTAACACAATCTCTTCCTTACATGTAAACCCCTACACACATTACTGCTTGCATGCGTATATTTCTCCTCTACTGCTCTTTTCCGCTTCTTCGTGAGTTATCGCCTTTCCTATTTTAAGATCGTAAATCTGAAAATCTTTTAATAGCCCGAATAATTTCTTCCGGTCAACATCGAAGTGAATATCTAAAAATAAATGCTTAATACCCTCTAATGCTTCCGCCGCGCCCTCCAATACCTCAACCTCATGTCCTTCTACGTCTATTTTCACTGCGTCCGGTTTTATTCCTACAGCATCTAATCGTTTTACTTTTACCATGATGCCTCCATGCCCTCTGTTGTATGTAAGAGAAAAATGGCCGGATTTTTTTCCTTTGTATAATTTCATTTCGCCTTCTTTATTTGAAAGCGCAATCGGAAGTATTTCTACTCCCACGTTATTTGCTTGAGCATTTCTTCGTAATATTTCACAATTATACGGCTCCGGTTCTATTGCATATGTTTTCGCGCCCAATTTTGCAGCAATTAAGGAATAATACCCCTGATGAGCACCCGCATCCAAAAAGGTCATTCCTTCTTTCAAAACCTCTTTCACTTTTCTTGTTTTTTCCGGCTCATACATGCCGAGCGCACGCCGACGCGCCATATTTGACTCGCGTAGATTGATATACATCTTTCCGGTGGGCGTTGAAATTAAAAATGTCTTATTCGGAATACATTTATACAATTTGAAGTAATTTATTATTTTTTCTACTGTATTTACATTGAACATAAAAATATCGATCAAAATAAAATAATGCACTGATTCGTCAATAGAAAAAACTTTCTCATATTTTTGCCACTTTCAATATACTCATCAATGGCTTTTTTTACTCCGGGACATGTCTTTGATAAAGCATCATCTACGACAATAACCCCGCCCATCATCATCCTTTCGCCGAAAAACGTCAGTGCATACTTTGTGGGCCCATACAAATCCGTATCAATATGCACAAAATGAAATTTTTTATCCGCAAGCATGCGGCTTGCGTCTTCTATCCTTCCGTGAATGACTTGTATAGGCAACCCTGAAAGATATTTTTTCACGTCTTCGTATGACGCATCGTTAAACTTGCCCGCGCTGTGCGTATTGCTGTCTATAGACGCAATGTCGTTTGCCGCATGGCCGGCAAATGTATCTATACTATACATATTTACTTGATCAGAAAACTGCAATGCGGTTTTTGTTATAAATTTGCTCATACCGCCCTTATATACTCCCACTTCTGCTCCATAAAATGCGCCATTCTTATTCTTTGCCGCGTTTTCAATCACTTGGTAGGCAGTGTACAACTTATTGTACGAAAGCAGTGTTCTCCCCTCGTCTATAGCTTCTTTTGCAAGTGTCCCAAATGAAACCATCTCTTTAATATCCACCAACCGCCGCGCATCGCCTCCGTATATACTTGGAATATAATTATATCCTTCTTTCTTAGGGAAAATCTCATAGCCGCAGAAACGCGTAGCTCTTTTAATTGTGTACTTTATTCTTCTTTTTATTTTTCCAAAAAACATTATGTGCGCTACTTAATCAAAATACTTCCGCAGCCACAACTCCAAATGGAGCCACTGCCAGATATGAAATGAGTTTGGGTTATGCTTTGCGCGGGAGTAGCGCGTATATTCTTCAAGTACCGCGCTTTGGTTGAAATATGGGCGCGACGCAAATGACTTTGAAGAAAAAACGGAAAATATCCACGGAGAAAGGGTTTTTTGAAACCACTCCCGCTGGGGCGAGGGCACAGCGCGCTTCGGGGCCTTGCGCACGAATTCAGGCATATACTTTTTGAGCGCGCGCCTCATAAAATGACGCTGTTCTCCATTTCTTATTTTTTGGTACATAGGAAGCGAAAGACCGTATTCAATGAAGCGATAATCAACAAAAGGTACGCGCTGTTCAACGCCGTATGCCATTGCGGCACGATCCGCGCTATGAAGAATGCGCGGAAGTTTCGTATACATAATATCCCGATACTGCATATTTTGCAGATGCGAGGAGAACGGCTTTTCAAAATGCGGACCGTTATTCCGCATGCGTCCAAGGAATTCGGGATGAAGCGCGTCTTTTTTTACGAATGACGTGCCGTCCGCGGACGTTCCCGGGCTCACATACGCAGAGAGCGTATCCACAAAAAAATTGAAATTGCGGCTGGGTCCCTGGAAATTATGAAGTTTACCGTATGCTTGAAGCTCCGCAAATGCCTTTGAAGAACCGCCATCGCGCATCGCGTCCAGAAGAAACGCGCCCATATAATATTCGTATCCCGCTCCGATCTCATCTCCTCCCTGTCCGCCAAGCACCACCGGAATCCCGCGCTTTCTGCATTGCTCGGCTATCATATGAAGGCCGATCGTGGGCAGACCCGGGAACGGCTCATCTTGAAATCTCACTGCCTGTTCTATATATTCGCGCATGTGACGCGGATAGATCTCAATAAAATCAATCTTCCATCCCAAGTCGTCAGCAAGCGCCTGCATATACGGCACTTCAATATCGCGATGTTCGCCATAAATATGCGAGAACAGATGGAAATTCTTCTGCCCCGAAACAAGATGATGAACCATTGCGGTAATGGCAGATGAATCAAAACCGCCAGAAAGCTGGATGCCAACGGGGACATCAGACCTCAACTGGATAGTAAGAGCATTGCGGAACAAATCCAAAAAACGGCTATCCACCTCATCATCATGAAGCGAGGAAAGATCGCTCACCCGACGCGCAAGATCCCAGTAGCGCGTTATCTCAACCTCTCCGCCGCGCAGGAAAAGCGCGCACCCGGCGGGAAGCTGATGAATGCCTGCAAAGAAGGTCTCATGAGAATGCTGGTAACATCCGTGGACAAGATAATCGTGAAGTATCTTTTCATTTGGTTCGGCCGGCACTCCTGCCGCCAATAGTGCCTTGATCTCGGATGCAAAATAAAATGTGCCGTTTTGCATGGCGTAATAGAACGGTTTTACGCCAACATGGTCGCGCGCGGCAAAAAGCTCTTTTTTATTTTCATCCCAAATGGCAAATGCGAAAATGCCGTTTAATTTATCCACAACGCCACTCCCCAATTTTTGATACAGAGCGAGCAGAACCTCGGTATCCGATGAGCCCTTATACTCCCTCTCGCCTAATTCTTTTTTCAATTCAACGAAATTATATATCTCTCCGTTATAGGTGATCCACGCTTTGCCGTCATCTGTTGCCATTGGCTGATGTCCCGCTTTGCTCAAATCCAAAATACTTAAACGCCTATGCCCCAGCGCAGCGTTCTCTTTTATATATATGCCCTCATCATCCGGCCCGCGATGCGCCAAGCTCCGCATCATCGCACAAATTACCCGGTCGGATTCAATGGGGGTATGACGTTGTATAATGCCTGCGATACCGCACATAATAAAAATTCAAAATGCAAAATGTAAAAATCAAAATTACAGTTCAAAATTTTAAAATTTTACATTGTCATTTTACATTTTGATATTTACACTTTTAATACATGACGAAAGAACTCTTCTAATTCTTTTTTTGGATTTTTCTTATAGCGATCTCTGAATTTTGCCCTGATCTTTCGTAAGGGTTCCGCGTATTTATTTAAAAAAATCTTATTCGACATTATATAAGGCAGTTCCTGTAATTTTCTTTTTTGATATAACGCAATGATATCGCGATAATTTGTTTTTATGGGCGATTTTTTTATTCCTGTCTTTTTAGCGATGATATGCATCTCGCCCGGAATGCAGTTTTCCGGAAAAAGCAGATTTGATGAGGAAGCAAGAGTCGGGACCGAAAGCGCGTGCGTCACTTCAAAACCTTCCTGCCCAAGCATGCTTGTTAATGTCTTAAGCGTAAAATAGTACGTATGTACGAATTTAAAAAATTGCTTGCGGAACGTCAGTGATAAAAGGTTCGGCGTATTTAAATAGAGCATGCCTCCCGTCTTTAACAGCCCGCTCATGCGTGCAATCGTTTTATGCGGATCCATCATATGCTCAATAAGCGCTACGCCTGCCACTGCGTCAAATGATTCGGCCTCAAAAGAATGGGAGAAAAAATCTTGGATCAAAACAGGAATACCGAGAACGGTACGCGCTTTTTCTGCGGCATCTTTCCCCATTTCAATTCCAGATACATTTTCGTATCCTAATTCTTTCAAAAAATATAGAAATGCGCCCATGCCGCATCCTATTTCAACAATACGGGCATCCTTTTGCAACCCCCATCTGGCATTGAGCCACTCCGCATACAGGCGCTGAAAATGCTTTTTTGAAAGGACATCTTCTTTTGTAAGTTTCTTTGTTTCTTTTTTTGCTTGCCCGCCAAAGCCTTGGCGACGGCGGGAGCCGAGCCCGCCTGCATAATAACGGCTGTATGATGTTTCATTAGGCCGGGGATTTAAAAAACAAAGCCCGCAATTTTTGCAAAGTACAACCTTAAATTCCTTGCCAAGAAAATCATATCCCTCATTCCCGCGAAAGGCCGTAAGCGTATAAAAATCCTCCAAGCAACAATTATTGCATGCCACCTTCTCTTGTCCCATACGTATCACGCTACCACACACGAAGCATTCGCGCTAGACTCTCCACTTTATTGATTCGCAACGCCTGATACCACTTGTTCCATTTCTGAAAGCGCCGAAGATCACGGTCAAACGAAGGACCATATTCTTTTTTCATCCGTTCAAAACGGCTTTTTGCGTAATCGTATAATGCGATATCGAACGCATTATTTTTCTTTATAATTTCAATGATATGCGCCGGGATATTTTCCTTTTCGCTTCGATATTTTGGATTTTTATTCTCATTCGCGCGCGCGTAATAGATGCACGACAACCCAAGCTTTTTTTTCATCAAAATGAGCGACTCATCAAATTGCTCCATAATGCCCGGAAAAATAATGTCATCGTCTATATGTTTCTTTGCCGTTTCAAGTGCGTCTTCGCCAAGCGGCCTCGCTGCCGCATATCCCGCCGTATACTCTCCCGCAATCATACGTGTCTGAAAATTAGCAACCATAGCGATGTCGCTCTCAATAAAATCTTTGAGCGTTATTCCTTTTGCCAACTGATCTGCTTTATACGGAGATGATTTTTTCTCTTGCGCGTAATAATAAAACGAAATCACGCGCGCGACTGGCTCGCGAAGCATCGTGATATAACGGCACGGGTATGAAAAATACCGATGAAGCCCAAACGGAACATGGCCGTATAAAAATTGGATGCTGTCTTTTTCTTTCTGGGTAAGTTTCTCGAATCGAATCAGCGTCGAATCTTCTTGCGATACGGCTGTCCGCAAACTCCGCGATTGCGGAAAATGGCGCGAAATAATGTGTTGCAACGTAACGCCGCCTCCTTTTACGATATGCACAAAAATAATGGGTCCGGATGTATTCATACCGCTGTATGCTTATTAATGAAGTAAATAATCGGACCGCTCCAGGGCCTCAATCAATGCGCCATTCCCGCTATTATGCGGATATCTACTCAAAACTGAAGCAGCGTGATCTAAAATATTATTCATCATTATCGCAGACTCTATGGGATATTTTCCGATAGCGGTCTCAGCCGATAACGTTACGCCCGCAGCTCCATCGCATACAGTAGTGATCACGTCGTGCACTTCTGCAAGCGTCGGATTTCGCTTTTTTATCATTGTTTCCAGCAGATTCGTTGCAACAAATGCCTCTTTCCCCGCATCACACGCTTTTTTAAGTATAACCTTTTGCACAAACGGCACTTTTTCAATAGGAATCTCTTTGCTTAAATCCCCCCTATCTATCAGGATCATGTCCGACCTCTGAATAATGTCGTCCACATTCTTGAGCGCTTCAACGCATTCTATCTTTGAAATAACCTTCATAGAGTGTTTCGTTGCTTCGCGCACCATATCAACCGATTCCCCCGAACGGACAAAAGAAGCGGCGATAACCCCCGCACCTTCGCGCAAACCAATATCGATCGACGCATGATCCTTTTCCGATAAAGGCGGGATATCGAATTCCTTCGGCGCGGATCGATTAACTACAACGCCCTTATTGCTCTCGAGAATCCCGCTTTCATGCACCCGCAAGGTAATGCGGCCCTCCGAACGCGCCGAAATATCCGAAACGCATAATATCAGCGAATCAAATCCGACGTGCAACAGATCACCTATATCAAGCTGTCCTATAATGTGGCCGGGCCGCAGCGAAAATGCATTTTTATCTCCCATTATCGGAAAAGCCTGAGCTGTAATAGTCTGCCCTTTTTTAAGATGGATCGCCTTGCCCCTGACGACATCAGAACGAATCTGCGAACCTTCCGTATCAATAACGAACGGAATGCCGACCTTTCGCGCAAGTGCGATAAAATATTCCAAGTCTGCAATGCTTGAATGCGACATATTCACTCGTACAAAATCTACGCCATTATCTTTCAACTTCAAAAGGTCGGACTTTTTGCGCGTTGCGGGACCGAGTGTTGCAATAATTTTTACATCTCTCTGATTCATATTCTACTTATATGTGTTATTCTTTAAAAAAATGACTAGTTATTCAAAAAGTTATATGAAAATGAATATCTATAGAAAAATGCTAAAGAGCGTACGCAGACTCAAAAGCGCGATCAGAAGTCCTACAATAATCATAAGATGAAATGTAGGAAGTCTTTTGCATATATAAGCGGCAAACGGGGCGGCTATCACCCCTCCAAAAAGAAGGCCGACAATGATTTTCCAATGAATAAGACCGATCATCACAATAAAAGTAAATGATTGGAACAACGTAACAAAGAATTCCGCCATATTCACCGAACCGATGGTCAGGCGCGGATTACCGCCGCGCGCGATCAAAGTTGACGTCACGATCGGACCCCATCCTCCTCCGCCTATTGCATCAAAAAAACCTCCGATGAATCCCAATGGAATAATACGTTTTGTAATTGCAGTATGATGCGTGATCTTTTTAAGGGCCTTATATACAATGATTATCCCCATACAAAAAAGATAGAGCGCGATAAGTGGTTTTAATTTCTCTCCCGGAAGCGAGGAAAGAATGTAGGCGCCGATTACACCACCGAGCACTCCCGGAATAAGAAGTTTCTTAAAAAGATCCTTGTCTATATTGCCGAAACGAAAATGAGATAATCCCGAAACACCGCTTATAAAAATCTCTGCGGTATGTACACTCGCGCTTGCCGCCGCCGGGGAAATGCCGATCGTTAAAAGAAATGACGTAGAAATAACCCCGTACGCCATGCCAAGCGCGCCATCAATAATTTGCGCAATAAAACCAACGATAACGAAAAAAAAGATCTCTTGCCCCATAGCTTTTGTACTATACCGAACAGACGAATATTGTATTAATGCTCTATTTAACTTTCAATGGCTGTAGATTCCCAATTTCTTTTACTATCTTTTCCAAACTTCCAAGCAGAGCTTCTTTACTTGGGTTAATAGTCAAATGAGGCTTCTTCGGTATTTCATATGGCATATTCTTACCTCGTTTCCCGCCTTTTATGTAAATCCAATAAGGATCAATCATTTCGGTTATTTTCTGGCGTGTTGAACGAAATGGGGCAATGACAGAAACAACGACATTAAAATTTTGGAGATTCAAAACTTTTGCCAAACGAGCAACGCGCATATTATGAACATCACGATCTTTTTTACTAAATCCAAGGTCTGTTGATATAGACGCCCGCAATTCATCACCGTCAAGCACTACTGCGCTCAACCTTTCCTTCAAAAGGTACGCGAGTGAAGTTTTCCCAGAACCGACATTGCCGGTGAACCAAATAACTCTTTTTTGGCTATTTCTTATCTTAGTCGCAGAGATTTCTTCAATTTCTTTTTTCAGACGAATCCTACGAATACCCCAACCGACATCACGACCATAACAAACCTCTTTTATGTCCGGTATAGAAATGACCTCAACATTTTTATTATTCTTATACTTTGCTTTTATAGTAGCAATGCGCTCCAAAACAGAATAAGGATTTTTTTCAGAAATCGGTGTATCTCGCACGGCAATAACGACTTTACCTCCTTCACTCAAAACACTATTAATTAGTGCTCCGTGACCATCATGAAATGGTTGATATCGGCCTATAAATAAGGATTTGCTCATAATTGATATTCCACTTCTTTAAAGTATAGCGGGAAACGATATCTGGCAACCCTCGACTCTTTGCGTGTAGCCGGACCGAGCGTAACAATGATTTTTATTTTTTCCATAATCAATAAAAATTCATTTGTTTATTGTATCAAACAGGAATTGCGCGAGGCGTTTGCCGGAATTGCCGTCCATAATGCCGCAGCATGCCTCCCTGAATTCTTTTCGCGCTTGGCGGTCATGCTCGGGATTTTTCATATATTCATCAATTGCGGAGAGGTATTCTTCTTTTGTTTTTGCCAAACGCACCGCGCCGATCTCAATGGGATGGGCATAATGGTTATAATCCCACCGGTGCGTGTAATCGTAATAGCCGCGCTTTCTCGGATGGAAACCCGCAATAACAACTGGTTTGTCAAAAAAAACACCGTCAAGCGCAATGGAGGATGGTCCGCAACTTACGACATCACTATAATAAATCGCGTGCATCAGATTATCGTCATCTTCCGGGCTAATCTCTTTATCGCTTTCAACATCATCTTTAAACTTTACCCCAGGCTTATCCCAGTACATATTCGGATATGGGGCTTTCCCCTCTAATTTCGCGATGGGGATGGTTGGCGCAAAACGAATATACACCTGTTCGTGCCTCTTACTCAACACCTGCAATACATACGGGTCGGTATCATTATTCGGAATATACTGGTCGCCGATTATCGCATGCATAATCATTTTTTTATTCGGATCAAATCCTATTTTGTTCAAAAATGCTTCGCGAGATATTTTTGGACCTCGAAAATACTTATCATAATGAGGAATGCCTACGACTGTTATATTGTTTTCTTTAAAATCATGAAAACGGACGGCGTCGTCCCGAAGACGAGACGTTGCCGTGATCAAATGATCGGGCAACGCCCTCACGATGCCATGAAGCGTCAAATTGTCCCATGAACGAACCATGCCATAGACAGGTACGCGATTTCGTTTTGACTCCTGCACCAATTCCACGTCCCGTTCATTTAAAATATCCGCCACAAACACAAGATCTGGTTTATATTTTTGAAAATAAGCATCCCACCGTCCCGCATAGGCGGTATGAAAATCGAGGAAGCGAAGAAGCGCCCGCGCGGGATAAAGCCGAAGGATGGGTTCTAGTAAAGACATGCCAAGCCAATAGAAAAACTTCCCCTCCCGACGCCATTTGAGTTTTCGTTCGATGCGGGCAGATGCCGTATGATGAGCAAATTTCGCGACGCGCTTCCATAACAGGGTCCACCGGTTCATTGAGGGCCAAGGCATTATGACATTCTCAATAGAGACACGCGGCAGCGAGAAATTTTCTTCAAAATAATCCTTTTTATAGTTCAGTATAAAAACAATAACGCGTACGTTGCCGCTCTCCGAGAGCGCGTTGAGCACGTCGGTCGCCAAAATATTTCTTGAAATAAACGGATGGAAGCTTGTAATAAAAATGGTTTTCATAGCTGAGAAAGAATTTTCTTCTTAAAATCAGAAAAGTGTTTTTGGTTCAAATTGAGCTCTTCTACCGCCTTCGTATGAGCAAAAATGGATCGTAATTCTGCCAAAAGATCATCCCCGTCATATTCCCGCACGAATGCCTTGAATTGCTCAAACGCAATTGAATCATAATACAACAAACTTATGATGTCTATCTTGTCTTTCTTGCCTTTGAGACTTCCTTTACGTTGGGCGTAGGCGCACAGTTTCAAAATAAGCAATATCTCTTTGGAAGGCACGAGGAAACCTTCGCGCGAAACAGCGTTTTTAAAAACTATTTCCGCGGGCAGACCGATATGAGACCAGTGCGCAAGATAGATATCAACATCAAAGCCATCGAGTTCTATCTCGTATTTTTTGAGACGCTCATTTTTTCTGACATCAAATTCCATTTTAAGCCGCCCTAATACTGCCGGCTCAACTATGATATCGATATCCTTGGATTTGAGCGCTTTTGTATAGAAAAAAACAGCCCACCCGCCTATCAAAACAAAGGTGTAGTGTTTTCGCAGCTCTTGAAGAACCTTGAAACTTTTATCCGTTACGTGGGAATGCCAAAACTCCTCCTTCATACTTCTTACAAAATATCGCGCTCTAATTCTTTAAGAAAATCTTTCGCATACCATTCGGGCGCGTTCCAAATATCCACAAAAATTTGTTCAAAGATCGGATCTTGATACGTTCTTAACCACGAATCCGACTCCAATACGAAAAAATTAGGAGAAGAAGATTTAAATTCTTTATCAGCAATTCTCTCGCGAATCGCATCCACACGCTCTTTCCCCGCATACACATACAGATGATCGTATTCGGCAGGTTCCTTACGGTATCCCATCCGAAAAGCGCTATAAAGGCCGAATCGCACATGAGGCGGCATCACAGCTTCAACCTCTTTTATACTGCCTTGAAGCGCGCTTTGATAGATGATGTCTTTCTCAAAAGCGCGCTCTGTTGCCCAAAAATAAAGCAATTTACGATAATCTTCTAAAATAAAAAATCGTCCGCTTACCGTGATGCTGTTTGCCGCGCGCGGCGCCTTCAGAGCGTTAAAAACAGTGCTGACCGAAAATCCGAACTTCTCCGCAAGTTCTTTTTGCGTGAACTTAATTTTCCTATTTTGACGGCATTCAACTAATATTTCCCGCCAAATTATCTCTTTTTTGGTCATTACTATCTCTTTTCGACTACTAATGCCTTAAAATGGCATCATTTCGATGATATTCGAAATGAGAATATGTGTCAAACAGACAGATGAAAACTTGTAATAAAGATTATCTTCATAAAA
>JACQLG010000069.1 GCA_016204155.1 Candidatus Niyogiibacteriota bacterium
TCTGACTGGGGGAAGTTTTCTGTGAAAACTGTCATTGCCGGAGTTCATGATGATCAAATTTCTTACGCTCGAAATCTTTGGTACTTGCCTTCAACAATACCGCCCACGCCCACGTTTGGCATAAAAGGCCATCGTTTTATGATAAAATCGGAGTACACACGCACTTCAAGGGCAGCTTCTTTTAAGTGGTTTTTCCAGGCGACGCCGTTTGATAGATTGGGGAATATATTGCGTATCAAGGAAGTTGAAGGGCTTATATCGTTTGTCATGGATCTGTATATTCCATACGCAAATCTTCTCGGCACAGTTAGTTTATAATTTTGAATCGTTACATTGAAAGCCGCATAGTCATGCGGTTTTTTCTTCACTGGGTATGGTACATCATTACCGTAACATTATTCCTATCCGCATGATGACGGCGGCGACTGCGTTGGTGACGATGATTTTATAAAGCCCATGAAGGACTTCATTCGGAACGAAAAAAAGGAAGAGAGAAGCGCATACAAGGAAGAAAACCCACAGCGGAACGAAGAGTTCGCTTTTCGATTTCTTTTTTTTATTCTTTGTCTTACGCCTTCGTTCAATATCGCGGATAACAATATATAATCCGAGCGCGCCGAGATACGGGTCAGAAAGCGCTTCAATCAGGAATAGGATCGCTGAGGGCGTCTTGTCATGAAAGAAAAAAGAAATTGCGGATAAAAAGATGTAGAGGTATGTAAAGATGGCGAACGCGACATATAAAATATCTATAACCCGCGCTTTTAGATAACTTTGCGCTATGCTGTAGGTCGCATTTAATATACCCCCCCGTTTTCGTCTAGAGGAATTATTGCCATTGATGAATAATATGTGCGTCCACCAGGCCATACCTGGGGCTTCCTGTAAATAAGCCCTAGGCCTGACCTAATGGTCAGATTGCTTTAATTGTCAATGTCTTTTAGCAACACTCCTTTTTTCCACTCCGCCTATGCATAGTTTCTTAAGGACTTAATCAGTATTTATTAACAGGTTGTAAACACAAACTCCTCTTTTTCGCAAAAGAGGAGTTATGAAAGGACAGGATTTTGTTTATGGTCATCGGTAATGCTTTAGTCGATGCCGGATAAAATCTTGCCAAAAAGCATTATTTAGACACATTTTTCTGGTTATTTCAAGATAGATGTTATTGCTTCTTCTTTTATTATATCATTATAAACATCGGACAAGTCATTATTATTTTTTTTAAAAACACATCAATGAATATGCGCAATCTGACTTTAAAAAAATGCGTTCCGTGTGAAAGCGGCACCCCCCCATTACAAGAGGGGCAAATAAAGGAATTGCATAAGGAAATTTCGGATTGGGAGGTGTCGGAAGATAATAAGAAAATATCGCGTAATTTTGAGTTTAGAGACTTTACAAAGGCGATGTCCTTTATAAATAAGGTTGCAGATTTGGCAGAGGATGAAGGGCATCATCCGGATATGCTTATTTATAGCTGGAATAAAGTGAAAATTGAGTTATGGACACATGCAATCGGCGGCCTATCGGACAACGATTTTATAATGGCAGCAAAGATTAATACCCTTTTATAAGGTCTGCTTTTCAGAAAGAAAATCTATATACGTAAAATGCGGGCGCATCATTCAATCCTTTGATAATGATTTCTGGCTCAATGCCCCCATCTTTGAGGGATTTTTCAATATATTCGGCTTGTTCTGTCGTTTGCGGCGCTCGAAGAACGGTTGCAGGGCCTGTTTTTACAAAGTAGATTTCAAAACCAGCAAAGTTATCAGCCCGGGCTTCTTGGACGGCTCGGACAAATGCGCTTGCCGATACTGTGGGGATGCCGTGATAATATTGCCTTTTTGAAAAAAGCCAGAGGCGCGCGGGAGTTGTTATGCGGTCGTCATAGATAATGCCAACAGGATCTAATAACCCCGGAGTTTTTGATCCGTATTCTTGGATATAGCGATTAAGATGCGGATTTGGATGTTGGGGGAGTCCTTCAGGCCGCGAATCTTTGAATGCTGATTCAAAATAATGGTCCAGCTTCACAATCCCGTAATCAGCGGTCGCGATAAACGTATTCCTGACAGAAAAGAAGATTTCGTAGAAGAAAAAGAGAATAAGAATGCTCCCTATGACAGCTGGCGCCTTGTTAAAACGGTCAAAAAGCGCGATGAAGAAAAATGGGATAAAAAAAGAAGCAGGGATGATATAGAACGATATAAAACGGACGGCAGAGCCGGTGAAAACAAAAAGCACGGTCATAAAAAATGTTACGAGGAGCATGAAAATAAGCACTTTGTTTCTACGCATATGGATGAGGGCCGTAATCACGCCGCCTAAAAACAGAATGAGAAACGGTATGGTGTATATGAGCAAAAGATTTGTCAGTATGCCACCGAAAGGGTCCTGTGTTTTTCCTCCCTCGCCCTGCCATCCGGGCGTTTCTTGCCCTAAGAGATAAGAGAGCTGGAGATCAAAGTGTCCGAATGCGTTAAAAAACAAGATGTTGTATATAATCGCCGGCGAAAAAACAATTATGGCAACAATAAACGATAGGTAGAGGTATTTTTGTTTCAGAGACGGTGATTTGGTGATAAGAAGATAACTGATATACACCGGAAGGAGAAAGACGGCAGTATACTTTGTAAGCAGGGAGAGTCCTAATGTTATTCCGAAGAAAACCCAATATTTTTTATTTTCTTCAAAGCGGAGAAAAAAATAGATATTCGTAAGTATAAAAAAGAACAGCACTCCTTCCATTATGCTGAGTCGGGAAACGGCTACATGAGAGAATGCAACTGCCATTGTTGAAGCGGCTATCAGTCCTGCAAGGGAGCTTTTGTTGCTGCCGAGACGTTTGCCTATGAGACGAACGATTAGGAAAATAAGAAAGAGGGACGCAATGCCCGCAAGCGCAGATGGGAGACGTGCCATAAAAAGAGAATCTCCAAAGAACGAAAAAAAGACATATTGTATCCCGAAAAAGAGCATGGGGTGGTCGTGGAATGAAAGAACGGTCCAAAAAGGCAAAGGAGAATCTTTAAGCCATTGAATCGGGGTTTGTTGTGACGGGCTTTCGAGATAATCAAGATATCCGATTGAGCGAAAGGCGTATAGTCCTTCATCAAATATCAGTTCAGCCGATCCAAGTCCCCACAGGCGGAAAAGCGATCCGCCTGCAAGAATCAATACAAGCAAAACGCTCATCCTGTGTTTTTTTATAAAAACGCGCAAAGCATACATGACGCTAGTATAGCAGTATTATTTGCATACAAATAAAAATCTGCGCGTCTATGCCGCGCAGATCTTGGTTGTATGCATTATGGATACAGCCCCCGAGCTCTTTTTGCCTGCGCGATGCGATGGATGCTTCGCATCAATGCTGCATCGCGTAATGAGATCCGATTTGCAGATGCATATTCTGATGTCTGTAAAAATATATTTCGCAGGCGTTTTTTTAATTCTGTGAAAACAGTTTCTTCTGACCAGTAATATTCTTGCAGTCCCTGAACCCACTCAAAGTAAGAAATAATTAACCCTCCGGCATTCACAATAATATCAGGAACAACAAGAATATTTTTGTTTTGCAGTATTTCATCAGCTTCTACGGTGAGCGGTCCGTTTGCTCCTTCAACAACCATTGAACAGCGTAATTGATCCGCATTATTTTCCGTGATTACCCTTCCTATGGCCGCAGGTATTAAGATATCGCAGTCGCACGTAAGGAGTTCATCGTTGGTGATAGAATCCGCATCCTTATATTCCTGTATGGAGCTATTTTTTTGGAGCGCTGAAAGATTTTTAATCGGGAGTCCTGTTGATGCGTACAAGCCTCCGTTCACATTACTGACCGCAACAATTCGGCATCCTTTACCGGCGAGTTTTAGTGCCGCATGCATTCCAACGTTGCCAAATCCTTGGATCGCAACCTTGACCTCTGTCATTCTCCTTCTTTGTTCTTGAAGAATGCTTTCAATAACATAGGCAACACCGTATCCTGTCGCCTCTTCTCTCCCATAAGACCCTCCGATAATTGTCGGTTTGCCCGTGACAACAGTTGGCACTGTAAATCCTTCGGTCATACTGTATGTATCCATCATCCATGACATGATCTGCGGATTTGTGCCCATATCCGGAGCGGGGATATCTTTTGCAGGCCCGATAATCGGCAAAATCTCTGCTGTGTACCTTCGTGTAAGACGTTCTAGTTCAGCGATGGAAAGCAATGAGGGATTGACAGTAACGCCGCCTTTTGCGCCGCCAAACGGCAATTCGGCAAGCGCGCATTTCCAGCTCATGCTCATTGCGAGCGATGCCATTTCGCCTATTTCAACATCAGGATGATAGCGCACACCTCCTTTACAAGGGCCAAGCGTGAGCGTGTGCTGTATTCTGTAGCCAGTAAATACTTGAATAACGCCCGAATCCATTCGGATCGGACAGCTTACAATGAGAGTTCTTTGGGGAAACCGCAGTCGTTCTCGCAGCCCTTCCTCAAGATGAAGATTATCTGCCGCTTTATCAAATTGTTTCAGAGCATTTTGGAAAGCTGGGGAAGCAAGAAATAAATCCCGCATGACATACCTCCAAAAAAGTTTATTCGATTAAGCGTAGAGCTATTTTTCTTTGAAGTCAAGGAGGAGGGGTAATTATCCACAATTCTTGACTCTTCTCTTGATTTTTTTTATTATTCATATACTCGATATATTGTAAGAAAGTTCTTAGTATGAGTATGATTGATTACATTTCTACAGCAGAAGCGCCAAAGCCGGTCGGCCCTTATTCGCAGGCAGTAAAGATAAATATAGATGTCATGCATGCTATGATTATTACATCAGGGCAAGTTGCGATAGACCCTAAAACAGGGAAGTTTCTTCATGGAGATATTGCAACACAAACGACGCAAGTATGTGAAAATCTAAAAGCCGTGCTTAAAAAGGGTGGAAGCGACTTTTCACATGTTCTCAAATCTACGGTTTTTTTGGCTGATATGAAGGACTTTGTGCCAATGAATACGATATATGAAAAATATTTTGGGAAACCCGCACGTTCAGCCATAGGAGTGAATGAACTTCCGTTGGGCGCAAAAGTTGAAATAGAAGTAATCGCGTATGCGTAGGTTTGATTTTTTTATTGCATCACTATACTACTATACTATAGATATCTATGAAAAATAAAAATTCAATTCCTCTGGTGCGCGACGCCGCTTTTCGTTTCAAAAATGTAGAAATTGCAAATAAGGCAATGACTGGAAAGCTGGATCACGAAGTGTATACACGCTGGGCGCATGGCAATCCTACTGTGCGCGCATTTGAGGAAGAAGTTGCGTATCTCGAATTTAGAAACATTGGAGAAAGTTCGTATAAAAACTGCTTGGCGTCTTCCTCGGGAATGGCGACGATTCTACAAATGTTTTACGGCCTTAAGGCGTCGGGTTTTCTGGAAGATGGCGATGAAGTCATTTCTTCAACACCAACCTATATGACGACTATTGAAGTTATGCAGAAAGATCTTCCGCTGCTTGGCATGAAAACTAAATTTGTAGACGCATCCGACAGTGATAATGTTGAAAAGGCTGTAACCGCGCGCACAAAAGTTATTTTTGTTGAATTTCTTGCAAATCCAACGCTGCGAGTCGCCGATGTGAAAGGCATTGCGGAGCTCGCAAAGAAGCACAAGGCGCTGTTTGTTGTAGATAATTCTTTCGCGTCTGCCTATTATTTTCGCCCTTTGGAACATGACGCGCATCTGGTGGTCCATTCCGCTACGAAATTTATCAATGGCCATGGCGATGTTGTTGCTGGTGTTATTGTCGGTAAAGAAGAGCATATGAAGCTTTTTATAGACCAGTACCATCGATACGGCGCATGTATGGCGCCGGATACTGCCCTGCTTCTTTTGCGGTCCTTAAAAACATTCGATCTCCGTCTTGCCAGGCAAGGAGAAAATGCAGAGAAACTTGCAGCATGGCTCCAAAAACATCCAAAAATTAAAACAGTTCATTATCCCGGCCTCCCTAGTTTTCCCCAGCATGAACTCGCAAAAAGTCACATGGCAACGCCATTTGGCAAAGCGGGGTATGGAGGCATGGTATCTGTTGAGATGCATACCGGGAAAGACGCTACAAACCTTCTTGATACATTAAGCGAAATAAGCAGCACGTTTATTATTTCGGTTTCTCTTGGTTTCACGGAAACAAGAGGAGAATTTGACGCTGGTATGGTGCATGCGGGCGTTGCTGAAAAAGAAATGGAAGAATTGGGATTATGCCCGACCCTTATCCGATTTAGTATTGGCGTTGAGGAGATCGATCAGCTGGTCAACGATTTTGATACGGCGTTGAAGAAAATATAATCTTCTTTCTTGATTTCCCAGTTTTTTGCTGTATAATGAAGGAATGGAAAAAGCAATAGGAAAGGTCACACATTTTTATGACAAGGCGAGCGTTGCGGTGCTCAAAATGACGGACAGCGGATTAAAAGTGGGCGATACGGTGAAGTTTGTTAAAGGAACAGAAGAACACACCGAGGCAATTGGCTCAATGCAGATTGATCACAAAGATGTCACGTCGGTAAAGAAGGGGGAAGAAGTAGCGGTCAAAGTTTCATCGCCGGTAAAGGAAGGGACAGCGGTATATAAAACGGAATAAATCCGAAATTCGAAGCACGAAATTCAAAATAAATTTAAAATCCCAAATTCCAAACGGGACGGGTTTGATTATTTTGATTTAGCATTTTGAGCTTGTTTGGAAATGATATATTAAATCTTGTGTGGTTATGTCATAATTGTCA
>JACQLG010000071.1 GCA_016204155.1 Candidatus Niyogiibacteriota bacterium
AACTATGATCGTTTATTGGATTACCTGTAATAAAAGTAGTAACATTCAGTTATGAACGCGACATTGAAAAAGGTTTTAACATTTCTGACGCCCGTATTGGGAGCCGGCGCAATTGGCGTCTGCCCGCTTTGCTGGATTGGTTCGGCATCTCTTTTGACTTACTTGGGGCTCGGGGCGCTCATTCCTTATTGGCGGTGGATCGGATTCGGATTCATCATTCTTGGCGGAATCGGATTTGGATTGGACTATCGAGCGCACAAAAATCCTAAACCCCTTGTTTTATTGCTCATTGGCGCGATTCTCCTTTATGCCGGTCGTTATGTATTTTTAAGCACTTGGGGCGCGTGGTGGATTTGGGGAATAGGGGCTATCTTGATTATTGCGGCAGTGGTGTATAACAAATCACTTTTCAAAAAGCCAAAAGTGCAACCACAAATATAGTGAGTAATGCGGTGGGGTAAGTTTATATGTTGGCATATTCTCTCAAATCTGGGATGTAAATATACCCATCCTCTTGACATTTTTTTACTCCTTGTTCTACACTAGGTTAGCAGTCAGAGGTCAGGATTGCTAAAATTTATAATAATATCTATTATGCTATATGTCGAAATTCACTATCAAGCCGACAGATGATTATGTTCTTCTTAAGCCGCTTTCCAAAGATGAGTTGGAAGGCAAAACTTCTTCAGGAATCATTATTCCCGATACGGCGGAAAAAGAACGGCCGGAGCAAGGCAAGATTATTGACGTCGGGGACGGAAGGATAAATGACGATGGGAAAAGGATCCCTGTTCCGTTTAAAAAAGGCATGCGAGTTTTTTTTGACAATAATTACAATGTCAAAAAAATCAAGATTGGGGGAGTGGAGCATGTTATGGTGAAAAGCTCCGACATTTTCGCGATTATACATTAAATTTAAATATTGCAATATGGCAAAACAAATATTATTTCATACAAAGGCATATGAAAAACTCCAGAAGGGAGTAAACATACTGGCAGACGCGGTAAAAATTACACTTGGCCCGAAAGGGCGCAATGTCGTATTGGATAAAGGATTCGGCGCGCCCACCATTACGAACGACGGCGTAACGATCGCAAAAGAAATTGAGCTTGAAGACAAGGTAGAAAATATGGGCGCGGAGATTATAAAAGAAGTTGCGACCAAAACGAACGACGTTGCGGGCGATGGTACGACGACCGCGACTCTTTTAGCGCAGGCAATTTTCAATGAAGGATTAAAAAACGTGATTGCGGGTTCAAATCCAATGGCGCTTAAGCGCGGAGTTGAAGAGGCAACGCGCATGGTTGTGGATCAAATAAAAAAACTTGCTATACCCATTTCCAAAAAGGGAGAGATCGCCCAAGTCGCGACCATCTCCGCAAAAGATACTGTCATCGGCAATAAGATTGCTGAAGTTATTGCAGAAGTTGGCAAGGACGGCGTAGTGACTGTTGAAGAGTCGCAGACATTCGGGATTGACCACGAAATTGTTGAAGGGATGAAATTTGACAAAGGATTTATTTCGCCCTACATGATCACGAATGCCGACCGGATGGAGGCATCCTATAAAGATCCGCGCATTTTTATTGCAGACAAAAAAGTTTCATCTATACAGGAAATCCTGCCGCTTCTTGAAAAAATAGCCCAAAGCGGCAAAAAAGATTTAATTCTTATTGCGGAAGACGTGGACGGCGATGCGCTTACAACGCTTGTCGTAAACAAGCTTCGGGGGACATTCAATACTCTTGCAATTAAAGCGCCGGGATATGGCGACCGCAAAAAAGAAATGCTTTCCGATATTGCCGCAGTCACGGGTGGGAAAGTGTTTTCTGAAGAATTGGGAATGAAGATGGAAAATGTCGGAATAGACATGCTCGGCTCTGCCCGTAAAGTTATTGCGACCAAGGACGATACGATTATTATCGGCGGGAAAGGAAAGAAGAAGGACATTGATGACCGCATCTCGCAGATTAAAACACAGATGGAAAAAACAACGTCTGATTTTGACAACGAAAAATTACAGGAACGGCTGGCAAAACTTTCGGGCGGCGTTGCAGTCATACGGGTAGGGGCGGCGACTGAAGTGGAACAGAAAGAAAAACAGCATCGGATTGAAGACGCAATTTCCGCGACGAAAGCCGCGATTGAAGAAGGCATTGTGCCGGGCGGAGGAGTAGCGCTCCTGCGCGCGGGCTTTGCGCTTGAAAAAATACTGGAGGAACGCGAGAAAAAAATTGGCGTTGACCGCGATGAGTGGCTTGGTATCGGAATAGTGGCGCGTGCGATTGAGAAACCGTTGTGGCAGATTGCAGAGAACGCCGGTGTGTCAGGCGCGGTTGTGGTTGAAAAAGTTCGTAAAATGAAGGGTGCTAAAGGGTATAATGCCGCAACCGGTGAATTCGGCGTTGATCTTATTGAGGTAGGGATCGTGGATCCCGTGAAGGTAACGCGTTCCGCTCTGCAGAATGCAGCTTCAGCCGCGGGTATGCTTTTAACAACCGAAGCGGTTGTTGCGGAAAAGCCGGAAAAGAAAGAAGCGCCGCCAATGCCCCCGGGAGGAATGGACGGCATGGGTGGAATGATGTAGGAAAAGAGTAGGTAGTGATTGTTTTATTTTCTTGATATTATTGTAGATATGAATAGTATTACGTGGATTATTATCGGGATTATTGCGGCAATTCTTGGTTGGCTTATTTTGACGTATAACCGTCTGGTGACGCTTCGGATGCGCGCTCGCGAAGCGCTTTCGGATATCGATGTTCAGTTAAAACGCCGTTTTGATTTAATTCCGAATCTAATGGAAGCAGTGAAAGGATATATGCAGCATGAACGTCAGGTTTTGGAGAATGTGACAGAGGCGCGTGCGCGAGTTGCTTCAACAAAAGGCGGTCCGGTAGAACGCGAGCATCAAGAAAACATATTGACCGAAACCTTAAAAACCCTTTTTGCGGTTGCGGAGAACTATCCTGACCTCAAGGCGAATGTGAATTTCTTGGAGCTTCAGCGCGAACTTTCCGATACTGAAAATAAAATTCAGGCGTCGCGCCGGTTTTATAACACAACGATCCGTGACTTGAATACAAAAATCCAGACATTTCCGACAAACCTCATTGCCGGCTGGTTCCGGTTCTTCCCGGAAAAGTTTTTTGAAGTAGAAAACGAAGAAGAGCGCAAAACTCCGAAAGTACAATTCTAAAAATGTCTCTCTATACGCACCAAGAATCAAACATCCGTAAAACATGGCTGTTATTTACAGTATTTTTTATAGTTGTCATCGGCATTGGATGGACGTTTTCGTATATATATGGGAACCAAGCCATTCTGATTTTCGCCGTTTTATTTAGCGTTATCATGAGTTTTGCGAGTTATTGGTATTCGGATAAAATTGTTTTGAGTCTGGCGCGCGCAGTGCCGGTAACGAAAAAAGAACGGCCTGAACTTTACAATATTGTAGAAAATCTTTCAATTACAGCGGGGCTTCCGATGCCGCGCGTCTATCTCATCGACGAGGATGTGCCGAATGCGTTTGCAACGGGCAGAAATCCGGGAAAAGCGGTTGTTGCAGTAACCGACGGACTTTTGCGGATATTGGATAGGAGCGAGCTTGAAGGAGTATTGGCGCATGAGCTTTCCCATGTCGGCAATCGCGACATGCTTCTGTCTACCATGGCGGTGGTTCTTGTCGGTTTTGTGGCGCTTCTTTCTGATATGTTTTTACGCTCGCTTTTTTGGGGATCAGTCGGAGGAGGCAGAGACAGGCGGGGAGGAGGCGGCATTGTGATGTTGATCGGGATCGCGCTTGCTATTCTCTCGCCATTGATTGCAATATTGATGCAGTTGGCAATTTCACGAAAGCGCGAATACCTTGCGGACGCATCAGGTGCTTTGCTTACGCGCTATCCTGAAGGGCTTGCGTCTGCTTTGGAGAAAATTGGTCGTTATGCGCGGCCAATGAAGACGGCGAATAACGCAACTGCGCATCTCTGGTTTTCTGACCCGCACGGCAAGAAACACGGCGGGATTTCAAAACTATTTATGACTCACCCGCCGATAGAGGACCGTATTGCGCGCTTGCGCGGAATGGATATATAAAGACCGCTTATTTATTAGGCGGTTTTTTGTTATAATGTCAAGTCCTCAAAGATGAGTTTATGTGTTTATATATAATAAATCAAAGTTTAAAAATGAGAGGTGGACATGCATACACGGATTTTTCTTGTTTTGGCTGTAATTCTTTTTATTGCTGCGTTATCGGGTTGTGGAGCGATACGGCGAGCGCGGATTAATAGTCCGTATGTTATTGAGCAAAAAGCACCTTCATTATCGACATTCAAGCCGGATACGATCATTGTAGAAATAAGCGATATACAATGCCGGAATGAAGAGGAGTGCAAAAGTTTAGATCCCGCGTTTGATAATGTAAATAATATTTTTAAACCGTATCCGGACGCGCGCACGTTCCTTTTTGTTCTGGGAGATATAACGGATAATAGCGAAGAATTGCAGATACAGGATTATTTCCAAAAAGAGGCACGGGTGCATGTAGATGGCGTGTATCGGATTTGCGGGAATCATGATGTAAAAGGGAATCTTAAGCAATGCCAGAAGCTTGCGTCAGACGGTTTATATTATAAGGTCGAGATAGGGAACATCGTCCTTATCGGACTTTCCAACTGGCATGCGGATGCGTATAAAAGCATTAATCTTCAGCGGTATATTCCTGATGACAGCCTGGAGTTTCTCCGCGAGGAAGGCATGCAAGCATTACGAGAAGGGAAATTGCTTTTTATTTTGACGCATGAGAAGCCCGCGGGTGTCGCATGGATGTCGGATCCACGTTCACTTTTATTCTGGAAGAAATATAACAAGTCGAACGTATATAATTCTGATACGTTAAAGAAGGTCTTGTCGGAATTTTCAAGATATGCAGAAATGCACTGTGAGGAAGGAATGTGCGTTGTGTATAATTCGGGGCATACCCAGACGCCATCGCATTGGCCGGATACAGTCATAGTCGATGATGGTATTTTATATATCAATACGTCGGCGATACAAACAACTAACAATGAACATGATTTGAAAAGATACTCTCCATTTGGCTTTAGAACTTTAGGGAAGTTATTGAGAAAGATATTTCCGTGGAATGAGTATAGTTCCGTACGCGTGTGGTTTTTTGAAGACGGGTCTGATACTGCATATCTTTTGACGCGGAACCTTACAAAGGACAGATGGTTTAACTTTGCATATAGGGTACGCTTGAATGTTCCGTTCAAAAAATAAAAGAATGAATTGCCGCTTTCCCCGAGGGAAGCGGATTTTTTTATATTCGTAGATAAGAACAAAAAGGCGTTAGTTTATAAAAAAGCGCCGCGCTTGTAAAAGCGCGGTTCTTTAAGTATGCAATTGCATCAAAGTTATTTTTTAATGACCAGTTGCGTGAGCGGATGCAATTCCCGCCAATAGTCGCTTTTATGCCCTCTGTCCTCGACCCATATGCCCTGGACTTCTACAATGCTTCCATTTTTTATCTGTTTAAGGGCTTTTCGGAAATACCCTCTGTCTTGCGGACTTATTTCACAATGTATGCCTCCTTGGGTATGAATGACATTCGCTTTATTGACTAGTTGTCCGCACTCGTCAGATATTACATTAAATGTGATATCTCCGTCGGTGAAAAAGAGCTTTTTAAATTTTAATCCACTGACTACCCCGCTGCAGCTTCGGTATGGATTGTTCTCATCCATAAAATACAGGCGTTCCGGTTTATTAACCCCGTCAAAAAGCCCTTTGTACGGGATGTTGGCGCGGATGAACTTGTAGCCGGCTATATTATCACCCATACAACCATTAAGTACTGTTGTTAATCCGAATAGCATCAACACGATAGTGATTGCGGTTTTGTTCATTTTTACCCCTCGCTGTCTTTTTTCAGATAGTACCAGCTTACAATTTTTTAGTCAGCATTGTCTCCATTTTTAAAATATGTTGAAATATATATTGAAAAACAGAGAGAATTTTGATATATTGAGTGATAATAAGAAGGGTATGCCATACAAAATACTTTTTGCTACAACTGTAAAAACTTAAGCGAGAATGTACTCTCCTTTAAGTTTTTTCTTTGGTGGGGTGGCTGAGCGGTTTAAGGCGCTTGCTTGGAGAGCAAGTGTACGGGAGACCGTACCGCGAGTTCAAATCTCGCCCCCACCGCATAAATTTTTCGCTGTAGTAACAAGTTGGGCGAAATCAAGAAAAAGCATTAAAATAAATCTATGGAAATTATTGGAGAAATCATTGGATATTTGGCCGGCGTTCTTACGGCAGGAACAATGGTTCCTCAAATAATCAAATCGATCCGCACGAAGCATGTCAGGGATCTGTCAATCTATATGGTGCTTATGTATGTGTTGAATGCCGGCCTGTGGGTAACTTATGGCATATCGATTAGTTCGATTCCTCTCATACTTGCCGACAGTTTCGCACTGATCGCCGGCCTGACACAGCTTTTCTTAAAAATGAGATATTATAAAAATGGAAAGGAGGGGCTTTTTCTTGACAGCGCCTAGCAATGAATAATGAAAATAATAACCTTTCCCCAACTACGTCAAACATATAGTTACGACTGTGGGGCAAAAGCATTACAGGCTGTTTTGGTTTACTATGGCATAGAAATAAGAGAAGACTATATTATAGAGCATGCAAAAACGTCAAAAACTGGGACTCCGATCCGGGGGATAATCAATGTAGCGCAAAAATATGGCCTAAAAACAGATTCCAGAGAAATGACTCTCAAAGATATTCAGGATTTTATTAAAAAAAAGATTCCTGTCATTTTAGTTTTGCAGGCATGGACTGAACAAAAGAATGTCGATTGGGAAAAGGATTGGATTGACGGCCATTATGTCGTGGCAATCGGATATACTAAAGATAAAATTCTTTTTGAAGACCCCTCTTCTTTTGAGCGCACATTTTTAAAATATAATGAATTAGAAAAAAGATGGCATGATGCCGATACAAATGGCAAAAAATATTTTCATTATGGAATTGCAATTTTTGGGAGACCGCATACATTCAAGAGCAAGAAGATAATACATATGGATTAATTCACTATGAATAATCCAGAGCTTTTTATAGTTTATTTGCTATTATAGAAATATGACTGCAAAAAACAGCAGGGGGTTCACGCTTCTTGAATTATTGGTCGTGGTGGCCATTATCGGGCTTCTGGCAAGTTTAGTGAGCGCGTTCGTTAGTTCCGCGCGCGAACGATCCAGGGACGCGCGTCGCCTTTCGGATGTTGATGCGTTTAAAAAGGCATTGGAATTTTATGTTACTTCGAACGGTCGGTATCCATCGAGTGAGGGAGGCGGTCCGCCATGGAAAAATAGTTGCGAAGACGGCCCTGATTGGATTCCTGATATTGTTGCTGCCGGTTATATCCAGGCGCTTCCTTTAGATCCGGTAAATAGCGTCAACGAAGATATTTGTTATTTTTATCGTTCAAATGGGAGCGATTTTAAGCTCGCGGCATTCATGGAGCGCGATGAAAATAAGGCGCAGTTCGCAGAGGATGATAACGGTACGGAAGATGAGTATTATGAGGTTTTTACGCCCGGCGGCATTTGGAATATCCCGGGGATTTAATATGCTACAATGATACTGTATAATGCAGTATCATCATGTCCTCTCCTGTAGAACAAATTAAAGAACGGCTGGATATCGTTGAGTTTATCCGTTCCTATGTCAAGCTCGAAAAGGCAGGCGTGAATTTTAAGGCTCGATGCCCGTTTCATTCCGAAAAAACACCCTCTTTTTTCGTAACGCCGTCGCGGCAGATCTGGCACTGTTTCGGGTGCGGAAAAGGAGGCGACCACTTCCAATTCATTCAGGAATTGGAGGGCGTGGAATTCCCGGAGGCGCTCCGGATTCTTGCGGATCGCGCAGGCGTAGAATTAAAAAAAGAAGACCCGCGCATCCGTTCCGAGCGCACCCGCCTCCTTTCACTGTTGGAAGACGCGACAGCATTTTATGAAAATAATTTAATGAAGCGTAAAGATGCATGTGAATATTTAAAAGAGCGGGGGCTTGCGGGAGTCACGGCAAAGCAATTTCGTTTGGGATATGCCGAACGCGGGTGGGATAACCTTTTTAACCACTTGAAAGGAAAAGGATATCGCGGAGAAGAAATGGAGAAAGCGGGGTTAGTAATCAAAAAAGATGACGGGAGTTTTTATGATCGATTCCGCGCACGCATCATGTTCCCGCTTTTTGATTCGTCAGCCCGAATTGTTGGCTTTTCAGGACGTATTTTTGACAAAGATGCGGAAGGGCAAAAAGATGCCGATTCTAAATATATCAATACGCCGCAGACGATTCTATATGATAAATCAAAAATGCTCTATGGGTTCCATCGCGCAAAAGAATCGATCCGAAACAAAAACGCCGTTATTTTAGTAGAAGGCCAGATGGATGTGTTGCTTGCGCATCAAGCGGGTACAGAATATACAGTTGGGGTTTCTGGTACTGCGTTTTCCGCGATGCATGCTTCGTTTTTACGGAGGCTCGCAGAAACTTTGCTTATCGCGTTTGATAGAGACAGCGCGGGATTCCGCGCTTCAGAGCGGGCGATCCTTGAAGGATTTGCGCAAGGGTTTGACGTGAAAGCGATTTCGCTTCCGCAGGGGAAAGATCCCGCGGATGTTATCTGTGGGTCACCCGATGCATGGAAGGGCGCGGTTGAGGGAAGCAGGTCCGTTATCGCATTTTTAATGGATGTGGTGGAAAATACTACAAAAGATCAGCGAGAAAAACTGCACGGCATGCGCAGTCACGTATTGCCGTATGTTGCCCGCATCGTTTCTGATATGGAAAAAGCGCATTGGATACGTACGATAGCAATGCGTTTGGCAATCGCAGAAGATGCCGTATGGAAAGAAATGCAGAATATTTCGAAAGAACAGCAACGCTCCGCAGTTCATTTTGATGCGGAGAGGAAATATATTCCTCAATCGCGCAAAGATATTATTGAAGAACGGCTTTTGGGCGTTCTTGCTTGGAAAAGAAAAGAGGGTGCCGGCCTATATTCCGCGTGCAAAGAGGAATGGTGGAGTGATGCGCGAAAGGCATTATTTACCTCGTTGAAGAGTAACGACAGAGCGGAAAATCATTACATAAAAAAGCTCGCGTTAGAGGCGGAGCTTGTCTATGGCGATTCGGAGCAGATAGAAGACGAAGGGAAAAATCTTTCAGAGGAATTGCGCAAAGAATACGTACGCGAAAGTTTGCAGGCGCTTGTTTCAGACATACGGCGGGCGGAAACAGAAGGGCAAAAAGATATTATTGCGGAGAAAATGGAGAAATTAAAAGAGCTCTCGCGCGAGTTGCATAACTAATACTTTTTCACTATTGTAAAGACATTCTATGCCAAAAAAACAAAGCGCAAAAAAAGACGACGCTTTTAAGAAAACCACTCGGCTACGTTCGGGGCGAGTAATAATTAAAAAAACAAAAAAACAACCCAAAAAGAAAGGCGTTTTAAAAAAACGGAGTCGGCAGGCGGAAATCAAAGCAGAACAGCGCGCGAGCAAGAAGGAGGAGTTTTCAGAGGAGAAAGTGGGCGAGCTTATGCAGCGCGGGCGCATGCGAGGATTTGTAACCTATAGCGAAATTCTCTCGGTGTTTCCGCGGATTGAGCAGAATATTGTTTTTCTTGAGACACTGTATAACCGCCTTCAGGAAACGGGTGTTGATATTCTTGAGGGGAAGGAATTTTTGGATATTGAAGGAGGAAAAGGGAAGAAAAAGCGCGCCTCCTTAACAGCGGATATGCCGGCGTCCGATTCGGTCCAGATGTATTTGCGCGAAATCGGAAAGATTCCGCTTTTGAATTCTGAAGAGGAAAAAGATTTAGCAAAGCGGATTGAGGCAGGAGATCAAGAAGCTTCAAACCGCCTGATGGAAGCAAACCTGCGGCTTGTGGTTTCAATCGCAAAACGATACGTCGGCCGAAGCCCCAATTTAACACTTATGGATTTGGTGCAAGAAGGGAATATCGGGTTGCGGCGCGCCGTTGAAAAATTCGACTGGCGCAAAGGATATAAATTTTCAACCTATGCGACATGGTGGATTAGGCAGGCAGTTACGCGCGCGCTTGCGGATCAATCGCGAACTATCAGGATTCCCGTACATATGGTTGAAACAATTTCAAAATATCAGCAGGCTGCTAGGCGCCTAACCCAGGAGCTTGGGCGCGAACCGCTGGTGGATGAAATTGCTTCCGAGATGGAGATGGAGCCGGAAAAAGTTTTGCATATTCAGAAAATTTCGCAAGACACCGCTTCATTAGAGGCGCCCGTTGGAGATGACGAAGAGGATTCGGTCCTTGGGGAGTTTATTGAGGATAAAGAAACGCTCTCTCCCGCACAACAAGCCGGGCGCGTTCTTCTACGCCAGCAGCTTCGAGAGATCATTGTGGATCTTACGCCGCGCGAGCAGAAAATCCTTTCAATGCGATTCGGACTCGAAGACGGAGTAACTCATACTCTTGAAGAAGTAGGAAAAGAATTCGGTGTTACTCGCGAACGCATTCGCCAGATTGAGGCAAAGGCGCTTGAAAAGATAAGAACTCACGGGAAATCCTACAAATTATTGGGATATTGACATAAAAGTTTTTCTATTATATAATACTCTTCATGCTGGAAGATCTAAGAAAAATAGGACTTTCAGAGAATGAAGCAAAGGTATATTTTGCTCTTTTGGAATTAGGATCGGGCACGGCACAGGAAATATCAAAAAAATCAGGCGTGAATCGTCCGACCACCTATGTCCAGCTTGAAAATCTCATGAAAATGGGACTTGCAAGCACATATGAAAAAGAATCAACGCGGAAAGGGGGCGCCACAAAAACCATGTTTCGTGCGGAGTCGCCCGAATATCTCCACCATGTCATTTCGCGCGAAAAAGATGTTCTTTCAGAGAAGGAGAATATTTTACAGAACATTGCGCCCCATCTCGCAGGCATTTTCGCAAATGCCAAAGAGCATCCGAAAGTCCGGTTTTTTGAAGGCAAAGAAGGATTAAAAACTATGCGCGAAGAGTATCTTCGCACAGTAAGAGAATCAGCAATCAAGGAAATTGTCAGTGTCACCTCTCTTGACCCTGTTCTCAAAATTTTCCCAGCCCATTCTGAGGAGTATTCGTTAGAGCGGGCGAAAAACAATATTCGCGGCCGAGTTATTTATACGAGTAAAAAGGGAGAATCATTAAAAAAGACGGATAAAGAAATGCTGCGGGAGTCGCGGTTTCTTCCTTCGGATGAGTTCCCGTTTTCGCATGACATCACTATTTATGGAAACCAAGTAGCGTTTTCCGTTCTTAATAATGCGTTGATGGGAGTAATTATAGAAAATAAAGAAATCGCTGGCTCTATGCGAGTATTATTTGATCTCGCGTGGAAATCTGCCG
>JACQLG010000072.1 GCA_016204155.1 Candidatus Niyogiibacteriota bacterium
AAATATACCTGGGAAAACCTATAAATCACAAATGTCTCTACGTGTACGATCGTGAATATAGCGACGTTTGTATTCTTTATATTTCTTATCAGGGACTCATGTGCCTACCGCACTCCCTTACCTTGGAGGATCAATAAGAAATCTGCTGAGAATAATCTCAAGCGCTTCAAACGAAGTTGTCATTATTAAAATCCGTCTGTCAAAAAAGACATATGTAAACAGAAGTTCTCCTTGAGTATTTTGCAAAAATCGCGCATCCTGATTTGCAATAACCCTATCCTTGAAAAAATCAAATTGCCTGCTTCCAAGACCGGGAGGCAAGACATTACGCATCGCATAAGGAAGATCCGCCTCCCAGACAAGCATGCCGGCAAGCGCCCGGCTAAAAGAAGCGACGGGGATCATCCAGACGGGCGCTATTCCTCCCGACGTTCCGAGTACTCCAAGCGTCCATGGCACGCGGAATGTCGCGCGAAGCGCCGCGGGGGCATCAATCCCTACAAACGGGAACCACTGTTCTGCCGAAAGGAATGCTTTTGTGCTTTCATTCTGCGTAAAAACACCAAGCATTTGTTCTTGCGGCACAGAACGCAAAAGAATCCCTTGCCATTCGGGAATAAAATCAGAAGGAGAATTACGAACCATAATCACACGCTCATCAAATATCGGATAGAATGTCTGCGGCGTTTCTGGTACAAACGTTTGAGGCATCCCGTTCGTGCGGAGAAAAAAATACGCGCCGGTACCAGCGACCAGAGCGGCAACAAATATAAAAAAAATTAGGCGGAGATGCTTTCCTTTTCTCGGAAGAGGCGAGAGCACGATCCGATGACGTTCTTGCGCGAGCGAACCAAGCGTCACTCCTTTCTCTTTCACATATTCTTCGGCATCCGCGCGAAACGTACGAATGCGCGAAAGCGCGCCACGTTCTCTTTTTTGCTCGCGTCCTTCTTCTTTTTTTTGCGGTTGTTCTTGTTGTTCCTCTTTTTGCGCGGAGACAGACCCTTCCGGCTCCGGAGGATATAAGGGAGACGTATTATCCATTGTATAGAATTATTTAGCGATGCTGTCGTCCGCGTCCTCGGCCATGATGATGGCGTCCGTTATCATCCTCAGACCCCATGTCGGCATGCGGCGGGTGATCCTCTCTTGCGATATCGGGGTTCGCAATCTTATGCGAAAGATTAATGCGTCCCTGGTCATCAATATTTTTTATCACTACCGGGATCATATCGCCTGGATTAACCACATCGGTAACCTTGCGTACGTGCCATGGCGCTAATTCCGAAATATGAACAAGTCCTTCTTGCTTCGGCGCAATCTCAACCATGGCGCCAAATTCAAAGATGCGGGTGACTTTCCCTAAAAATCGCTCTCCGGGCTTGAATTCATGCGTTAAAAGCTCAATCGCATCGCGCGCTTTCTCCCCTCCTTCTTTCGTGGCAGAAGTGATGAAAATAGTTCCATCCTGTTCAATATCGATCGTTGCCCCTGTCTCCTCAATAAGTTTATTGATGACCTTTCCTCCCGGACCGACCACATCCCGTATTCGATCGGGATTGATGGAAATCGTAATGATTCTCGGCGCGAATACAGAAAGCTCTTTTTTGGGCTCTTGTATCGTGCCTTGCATCACATCAAGAATCTGAAGGCGCGCTTTGCGGGCGGCATGCATTGCATCTTTTAATATTTCAACAGTTACTCCTTCTACTTTAACATCCATCTGGATTGCCGTTAAGCCGTCCCTGGTCCCTGCCGCCTTAAAATCCATATCGCCATGATGGTCTTCGGGCCCCTGAATATCTGTAAGAACTTTGTATTCTTTTCCATTTCGCATCATAAGACCCATGGCAATCCCTGCCACCGGCTTCGCGATAGGAATCCCCGCGTCCATCATTGCCAAAGTTGAAGCGCACACTGACGCCATAGACGTTGAGCCGTTTGATGACATTGCCTCCGATACAATCCTGATAGTATAAGGGAACTCCTCTTTCGAAGGGATAACGGGAAGAAGTGCCTTTTCCGCAAGCGCTCCGTGTCCTATCTCCCGCCTGCCGGGAGAACCCATCCGCCCAACCTCGCCCGTAGAAAACGGAGGAAAATTATAATGATGCATAAAACGCTTCTTTTGGCGGATCTCCATTCCTTCAACCAACTGGACATCGCTTGGCGCGCCAAGCGTAACCAGCGACAGAATATGCGTCTCTCCGCGATAGAAAAGGCCCGAACCATGCGTACGTGGCAAGAGTCCTACGAACGCCTTCAGCTCCCGCACTTCGTCGGGCGCGCGCGCATCGGGACGCTTATCCCCTTCCAAAATATTATTATGCACAATCTCATTAATAAATTCTTCAAAAATGTCGTCAGCCGCGTTTAGGGCGTCCGGATGATGCTCTGCAACAAACCGCATCCATTCTTTTTTCAACTCGCCGATGCGAGTATTTCTTGTCGGCTTGTCAAAAATATAAATAATGTCGTTCAAGCGCGCCATAAAATGTTTTCGGAACATATCGGATACTTCCGGGACATCACCGAAGAGCGGAACGGTTCGCTTTTCTTTCCCCTGTTTTGCGATAATGTCTTTTTGAAATAATTCAAGCGCTTCTATCTCGCGGAGGGCAAAACGGAGTATTTGTTCCATTGCGTCTTCAGAAAGCTCTCGTGTTCCCGCCTCAATCATATTTATTTTCCCTTCTTTCCCCGAGATTACAATATCGGTACCGGTTTTGTTCCGTTCTGCATAAACGGGATTTATGACATATTCGCCTGATTCGGTTATACCCACGCGTACCGCCGAGACAGGACCTCCCCATGGAATAGCTGACGTCGCGAGAGCCAAAGAAGCGGCGAGTACAGCCGGAATGTCCGGGTCGTTCTCACCGTCAGCAGAAAGCGTCGTCACTACGATATGAATGGCGTTTCGTATCTTTTTATTGAATAGAGGCCGTAGTGTCCGATCGATCAGGCGCGAGACCAAAACCGCCTCTTCGGACGGCCTCCCTTCCCTGCGGACAAATCGCGAGCCAAGAATGGCGCCTGCTGCATAGAATTTTTCCTCATAATCGACGGTAAGCGGGAAATATCCGACTGCATCCCGCGGCTCTTCCGTCATGGTCGCAGTCGCAAAAACAACCGTATCGCCGAAGCGAACCAATACAGAGCCGTGCGCGTGCATGGCCATATCGGAAAATTCAACGCTAAGTTTTCGACCTCCTAGTTCGATCTCGAATGTTTTTGAAGACATAGAGCGATCGGCTGCCGCTCTTCAGATTTTAGATTATCTAGACAATCTAGCTAACCTACCTATCCAAAGACCGGCATTGCCGTATTATTACTTGTAATGTAGCGGTAATGTACTGTTTCAAGAATATCATTTTCTTGAAGCGGATGCAAGAAGAAACTTTTTTGACGCCCCAAGGTCAATAAAGTCATCGGCTGCCTCAATAAGCTGCGATGATGTTGAACGGCCGAATGCAAGCACTTCCACTTGGCGCCCCCTATTCTTCAAGTAGTCAACCAAATGCACAAAATCTCCGTCCCCTGAAACAACGATAATCACATCAACCACTTCCGCAAACCGAATCGCGTCCACCACCATCCCCACATCCCAGTTCGCTTTTTTGGCGCCCCCGTAAAACTCCTGAAGCGGACGCTCCCGGATTTCAATCCCTATTTTTTCAAGCGCCTCCAAAAACGCCTTCTCCGTGCCTGCCTTCGTTGTAACAACATAGGCGACTGCGCGCACGAGCTGACGATCCGCGCGCGCGGCTTTGAGCACTTCTTTAAAATTTACGCGTTTTTGGTAGAGCGACCGCGCAGAATGGTAGAGATTCTGCACGTCAATCAAGATTGCCACCCGCTGGTCCTTATACTTAAAAATTTTTTTCTGCATTGTATTTATCGCTTGAGGCCGACCTTCTTGATAATGGTTGAATATCGTTTTTCATCCAAGTGCGAGAGATAATCAAGAAGCGCTTTTCGTTTTGCGACCATTTTTAAAAGCCCCCGACGGGAATGATTGTCTTTTGCGTGGTTTTTGAGATGAGATGTCAAGCGCTTAATCTCTTCAGATAAAAGCGCGATTTGGACCTCGGAAGATCCAGTGTCAACCTCATGAAGCTTATATTTATCAACGATTTTTTGCTTTTGTTTGGCAGTAAGCATGCGCTTATAATAGCACGCTCTGCTCTTTTGCACAAGATATTTTGCGACGTTTTAACGTTGCAAAATATCTTGTGATTTTCCGAAATGCCTATTTTGGAAAATCATCATTTTACGACGCTATAGTATATAATAATAATACATGGTCACTTTGAAAGAACTTCATCGCCAATTCCTGGAATATTTGGAAATTGAGCGCGGCAGGTCTCTGAGCACCGTCAAAAACTATGACGCCTATCTCTCTGATTTTTTTTCATTCGCGAAAACAACAAAACCGGAAGGCATCACTGACGAAGTGATACGCACGTATCGGCTTTACCTCAACCGTAAAAAAGACGGGTTGGGACGGACGCTCAAGCGAAAAACGCAAAACTATTATTTAATCGCGATCCGCGGATTTTTAAAATATTGCGCGCGCAGGAGCATAAAAACATTACCTGCGGAACGGATTGAGCTTGCGAAGGTCCCTGACCGCGAACTTAATCTTATCTCCGACGAAGAATTGGAACGGCTCTTGGAAAGCGCGAAAGGAGATTCATTAAAGACGTTTCGAGATTCGGCAATTCTTCATCTTTTATTCTCAAGCGGACTTCGGGTTTCAGAACTCTGCTCGCTCAACCGCGATTCCATAAATCTAAAACGGAAAGAATTTTCCGTGCGCGGAAAAGGAGAAAAAGTCCGGCTCGCGTTCGTGTCGGACGAAGCGGGAGAAGCGCTCAAATCTTATCTCGATAGACGCACTGACGTTGAAGAAGCCCTCTTTGTGAGCGGACGAGCGCATTCCCGACTTACCCCGCGCTCCGTGGAACGTATTATAAAACACTGCGCAATCAAAACAGGCATTTCAAAAAAGGTGTCGCCTCATTTATTGCGTCATTTATTTGCTACAAATTTATTGCAAAACGGCGCCGACCTCCGCTCTGTCCAGCAGATGCTTGGACATGCAAACATCACGACAACCCAAATTTATACTCATGTAACAGACAAACACCTCCGCGAAATCCACAAAACCTTTCACGGAAGGAAAAAATAAAGAGCTTCATTGTGTTGCTGCACATTACCAATGAAGCTCCAGTTTATTTCAAAACCCTCTCTGAAAAAGAATACTTTTTACGCCTTTCGTTTCGTCGGGCCATGCTTCAGAATGGGTCGGCGTTATGTTCTCAACCTCATACATATCGCCAACTTTAAAAATAATCCCGGTCAAGTATTCATTCTTTATCACCACCGCCCTATTTGAGTGGTAGCGAATAGGCGTCTTTACAGAAAGAAAAAATGAGACCTTAATGAATACTAACGCAACAGGACAATTGCCCTCCTTATCTTTGTCGCGAGCCAAACATTCTTCTGATGATAAATTTCGGGTTTCTATATGTTCTATGGCGCTTACCGCAGCCAAGTATTTTCGCCAATTATCTTGTCCATGGCGAGTATCTTTTTCATGCTCATTCCACAACAATCCCTCCTTTTTGTCCCAGATTTCTCTTGGATTTTTCCTTTGCATATCTCTAACCTTCACGCGAAAACCGTGGCCATGTTTTCTCCTGAATTCCTGCCCCGCATCACCTTTTTGTTGCAAGGCATTCATGTACTTCAGAACAACAGATCCCGGGGTTTCAGAAATAACGCTTACTTTTGGTTGTAGGCACGCTGCCAGTATTACCAATAAAAATAAAACCATCACTAAACTGAAAAATGAACTTTCTTTCAATGCAAAGCCCTCCTCTTTTTTTAGATTTTTTTAAAGAAACGAAAGGAAACGAAAGCCGTTCCTTTTGCGACTATTATACTTCAAAATGCAAAAAAAGTCAAATCAGAATGGATTCTTGGCGCCGCGCACTTCAAAGTGGACGTGGCATCCGGTAGAAAGGCCTGTGGAGCCGACGTAGCCGATTACTTGGCCTTCAATCACATTCCATCCCTGCCCTACTATAACTGAACTTAAATGCGCATACAGAGTTTGCGTTCCGTTGTTATGGGTGATTGCGACATATTTTCCATATCCGCCGTTCCATCCATATCCGCGCGCAATAAGGACATAGCCCGACGCGGAAGCAACAACTGGAGCACCGCATGATACCGCAAGGTCAACCCCGTTGTACCCGTGAAGACCTTGGGATTTCCTCCCTCCATTGATCGGACGGATATAATATCCTGAATACTCCGGTCCGCTTCCACGAACCACCTCACCCGTATATGCTACCTCAGGTATGTCAAATTCTCCATTCGGGATAATAATGATCTGTCCCGCAGAAAGACCGTCGCCCGGCAGAAGGTTATTATAAGCAATAATTTCATCCGCATCCCCTTTCATCTCTTTTGCGATAGATGCGAGCGTATCGCCTTTTTTGACTGTATAGCTGACTCCTGAAATCGGCAGAATAATTAACGTCTGTCCCGGCCGGATGGAGCTCGCACGCGTAATGTCGTTTGACCATATAATGGTATTGACAGAAACATCAAACATTTTTGCAATTTCGGAAAGCGTATCGCCATCCCGCACAACATAGACCGAAATGGCTGTTGAACGGTTTTTCTGCTCCTCAATATCGGCTAAACTTCCCAAAGGCCCGACAACCGACAGCAAGGCGCTCCCGCCAATAATAGTGATATCGCCCCCTCCTATGCCGACGTCGCTCGATGCCGTATATTGGCTTGAGAGAAGGGGCATAGTTGTTGCGCTCACCGTATAATTCTCATCATTCTTTGAAACAGTGAATATCTTCCCCAAAAACGAAAACACTCCTGCATACGCCAGAAGCGGCGTACCCAAAAAAACCAACACTAACCCGAAAGTCAGGATTTTCTTTCCCAAGAAGCATGGACGTATGTTGATTTTGAATCCTTCCCACCCAGAAGGGGGGTCAGGAATTGTTGAATTTTTAGGCAAAATACATTCGGCGCGTTTGCATGAACCTCTGGGTAGCGCGCAAAATAAAAAAGTACCTCTAGTGGTACTTTCTATTACCATAGCATACGAAACGCCCGCACGCAATTTGTTTATACACACCTTTATTCACACGTCTATGCATACACCTAAAAAGCTATACATTAAGCCATAATTTGATATTATTGACACAATACCCATGCAAAATGATAATATGCAGACCCTTAATAAGACACAACAAAAGGCAGTCGGCCACACCAGCGGTCCTCTTTTGATTCTTGCGGGGGCAGGATCCGGGAAAACCAAAGTATTGACACATCGCATTGCGCATATTATTGCGGAGAAAAACATACCCCCGTCACACATCCTCGCGGTTACTTTTACGAACAAAGCGGCAGAAGAAATGAAGAAACGGGTGGCTCAACTACTGCGCTCTTCACGCTTCATGCCCCGTGCTGCGCTGCCTTGGATCAGCACTTTTCACTCCTTGGGCGCTGCCATCCTCAGACAGGAAGCAAGCCGCGCAGGACGCACCAAACAATTCAGCATTCTTGATGAAGAAGACGCCTTAACGCTCATAAAAGACGCTCAAAAAGAGCTCGGATGCGATCCGAAACAATTCCAGCCGGCGCGAATCCGTTCAATAATCTCCAAAAAAAAGGGAGAGCTCATATCATATAAAGATTTCACCGAAGAGACAAAAACCCATTACTACCCGCGCATCATCGCCAAGATTTGGGAGCGCTACGAAGAAAAATTAAAAGAGCAAAACGCGCTTGATTTTGACGATCTACTGATCTTGACAGTCAATCTTTTTAACTCCAATCCTGATATTCTCAAGCGCTACCAAAATAAATGGCGCTACATCCATATTGACGAGTATCAGGATACGAATCACGCGCAATATGTTTTTACAAATCTCCTCGCGCGCGCACACAATAATATTTGCGTCGTTGGAGATATTGATCAATGCATCTATTCGTGGCGGGGCGCGGATTTCAGAAACATCCTTTCATTTGAGCGCGACTGGCCGCAAGCGCGTGTGATCACGCTTGAAGAGAATTATCGTTCAACCCAGACCATACTGGAGGCGGCAAATGCTGTCATCGCAAAAAATAAAGCGCGGAAAGAAAAAAATCTCTTCACCCAAAAAAAAGGCGGGGAACGGATATCCATTTTTTCTGCGAACAACGAAGCAGAAGAGGCGGCGTATGTCATAGGAACGACTCGCTATCTTTTGACACAGGGCGTTCCTAAAAAAGATATCGCGATACTGATACGCACGAATTTTCAGTCGCGGATCCTGGAAGAAGCGCTGATCAGCGCGGGAATTCCCTATCAGATTACAGGCGTAAAATTTTTTGCGCGGAAAGAAATTAAAGACGTGCTCGCATACATTCGCGCCGCCCTCAACAGAAGCGATTCAATAAGCAAAAAACGCGTCATGAATGTGCCTTCCCGCGGCATCGGAAAAACGCTTATGCTCAAAATCCTTGCCGAAAAACCTCTTTCGGGCCCCGAGAAGAAAAAACAGGGCGCTTTTGAAAAAACGCTTGATGATATTGCGGAAATTGTCCGCGCGTATCCCGCGTCCCGCGCGCTTCAAAAGGCAATGGCGCATAGCGGCTATTGGGACATCTGGGACCCGGGAAGCGAGGAGGGTGAAATGCGCCTCTCAAACCTAAAGGAACTCATCACCCTGACGCTTCGCTATGACAATAAAAAGCCGCCCGAAGGAATTCTTTCTCTTCTTGAAGACGCCGCACTTATGTCTGCAGAAGAAAATGTAAAAAATGAAAAAGACGCAATCCATATTATGACGGTGCACGCCGCAAAAGGGCTGGAGTTTGATTATTTATTTGTCGCGGGAATGGAAGAAGGGCTTTTCCCGCATGCCTCGCCGGCGGGAGACGAAACTGACGAACGGCAGGAAGAAGAACGCCGGCTTTTTTATGTCGCGCTCACACGCGCGCGCAAAAAACTTTTTCTTTCCTACGCGATATTCCGGACTATTTTCGGCGAAAAACGGGTCAATATGCCATCGCGATTTTTAGCGGATATACCGAAACATCTCCTGGAGACACAGGATGATTTTAAAAGTACCATTGATTATGGTTTTTAATAGGATACAGGATATAAAGATATGATTTATAATTTAAAATTCAAAATGTAAAAATCAAAATGACAATTCAAAATTTTAAAATTTTACACTGTCATTTTCCATTTTGACATTTGCATTTTACATTATGCGTAGATTGGGCCAACATTTTCTCACATCGCAATCAGTCGCTAAAAAAATAGCGGATGTCGCCTGCATCGTTCCACATGACATTATTCTTGAGATCGGCCCCGGAAAAGGAATGCTCACCGATGCGATCCTCAAACACAACCCAAAAAAAATAATTGCGGTAGAAAAAGATAAAAATCTCGCGCGGCTCCTCCGGCAGAAATACGCGAATGAATCGCGCATAGAAATTATTGAGGGAGACATACGGACCATTCTCCATCAATCCTCTTTTGCAAAAAAACTGGGAGATAATTATAAAGTCGTTGCAAACATTCCATACTATCTTACCTCTTTCCTTATTCGCCTATTGCTCGAAAATGATCTGGCAAAGCCGAAATATATCGTCTTGATGGTCCAAAAAGAAGTGGCCGAACGCATGATCGCATGCGCGCCCCGCATGAACCTGCTCGCGCTCGCGGTGCAAACGTACGGAACGCCAAAAATTATTTTCCGCGTGTCAAGAAAATACTTCAAGCCGCAGCCAAAAGTGGATTCTACGATAATCGCCATAGACCGCATTTCAGAAAAGTTTTTTAAAATGATCAATAAAGAAAAGTTTTTTCTGCTGCTGCGCGCGGGGTTTCGCAGTAAAAGGAAATTACTTGCAAATAATCTCGCGCACGTTGGCACCACGAAAGGAAAAATAAGGATATGTTTGCACATATGCGGCATTGATGCGCATGCCCGCGCCGAAAATCTCACATTGCCTCAATGGAAATGCCTGTCCTCTCTTTATCCACACAAATGAGAACTATGCCGCAACAGAGCAATATAAAAATTGCTATAATAAAGTAAGGGAAATGAGCGCATTTCTCTCTGTTTTGCATATATCTAAAAAAAACATCACTATACTTGCCTTTGCGATTCTCTTCTTTCTTATGGGAGCGTGGTTTTTGGTTTTTTCATTTAAAAATACAAGCGAAGTCGCCTACAGTAACGGCACAGCCCTTGTGAAGAGCGCCGAAACGCCTGAAAAACAATTGTATCTTGAGCAGGATTCTGACGGAGACGGACTCCGTGACTGGGCAGAACGGCTCTTGGGCACTGATCCGGCAAATCCTGATACTGACGGCGACGGCACAAATGACGGAGATGAAGTCGCGGCAAATCGCAACCCCCTTCAAACAGGCGATGACGCATTCTCAGGAACGCTGGCACAGGCAAATTCTACAGGGATGACAGCACAAATCGCGGCCGGCATCGCAGGAGGATACGCGCTTTTGAAAGAAGGCGGCACAAATCAAAGCGACATTTCGGATATACTTACCCAGCAGATATCCTCATATATTCAAAATGTTGAAGGGCCGAAAGACGCATACACAATAAATGACATCCGCATTACTACTTCAAGCGCTGAAATAATAAAAAACTATCTCAATGCGGCCGGACTAATATTCGCAGAATCATTCCAGAGCGCAAAAATCAGCGAGCTCTTGCTATTACAAGAAATCTTGGAAAGCGGGAGTCTTGACCGCCTATCTGAATTTGGGCTATACGCGGAGGCATATACACGAGCTGTTTCCGCGCTCGTCAGCCTTTCTGTGCCTGACGCATTGGCAGAAACGCATGTAGCGCTCCTTAATAATTTTTCGAATCTTGCCACAATCAACCGCGCATTTCAAAATGCCGGCACTGATCCCGCAACTGCGCTGGCTTATCTCGGCTATTACCAAAATGAAGCCAATCGGGCAAAATCATTTCTCAATGATGTGCATATATTACTGGAAAGCGCGGGAATAACATTTGCAGAAACAGAGCCGGGATTTTTATTCGTGAATTATTATAATCAATTAAAAAACGCGGGCACGCTTTAATTATGCCTCAAAGATTAAAAAAACTGATGGCAGTCGTCATTATCATAAGCATACTCCTGCCTGCCTATGTTTTAACATTGCCGCCGGCAAAAACAGCACAAGCGGGATTGCCCGTCTCGGTGGTAGCCTCAGTTCCAGTACCGGTGTTTGAATTAGGGTGGGTGAAAGAAGGACCCTTGGATATTATTGCCTACACGCTCGCGAAAATTCTTTTACACCAGATAACGCTCATGATTGTCAACTGGATTCAGACGGGCAATTTTGACGGCGGTCCGCTTTTTATAACGTTTTGGAAACAATTTCTTGAAGCCGCGGCAATGCGGGGCGCCATTATCTTTATTAATGAATTGGAAGCAATTGCCTCTCAGATCACAGAGCCATTTCGCGACTACATACTCACGCTCTTCAGAAATGTCGCGTTTAATCCCTACCCCCATGCCCGTTCCACCATAGACCAAATTACAAATCCAGACGAATTCTACGGTCATTACCGAAAAGGAGGATCAGAAGCTTTTTTAGAAAGTATTCTTAATCCCAGCAATAACGCTTTGGGCATTTACTTTATGGAAGCGGCCCGCCTGGAAGCCCAAAAAGCATTAGAACTTGCAAGCGATCAAGGAGAAGCAATTGCCTCTCAAGGGTTTATCGGATTTTCAGTATGCGAAGAGTGGTCTTCACCAGGACAACGAATCGACGGACACATATCGCCCGCCGGACAAACATGCCTTAAACGAAGCATAAAAACTCCGGGCAAAATCGCAGAAGAGGGCCTATCAAAAGCAATTAACAAGGACTTATCCGTACTTGAAGTCTCAGACGAGATTGATGAAATTATCAATGCAATTATGCAGCGCGTTCTCTTCAGCATTCTTGACTTTGCTACGGACGCATCTGAAAACACTGACACATTCGGAGGAACTAGCCGGTACCCTGAAAAGCCTATTCCCGAGACGCCGCCGCCGGGAGTCGATGGAACGACGCCGCCCCCGGCCCCATCTCCGGATTCTATTGCAGTAGTAAATAGTTGCGCTGGGACATCAGCCGTCAACATAATAACGTGGACGCCGACAACTTCCGGAGCAATCAATGTCGTATATTACTGCGTTGGGCAAGGATGCCTTCCGACTTCAAACGATTCCTTTGCTTGCCCTCTTAGTACACTCGAGCAAGGTCTGTGTATCCATGAAAATGTAGTGCCCGGCGTTACATACAGCTATCGGGTCTATCAAGGAACTGCACCGCTAACCAATGTTGTATCAGCAACCGCTCAAAGCTGTACTCCATAACATCAATATGTTTTCCGCATCAACATCAACAAAAAAAATATTTCTTATCGCAAGCATAACATTTGCTGTTTTTATTGGTTTTGCTGTCTTATGGCCTCATGCGGCGTTTGCAGTAGATGGTGATCCTCCTCCTGCTGATCCATTGCCTCCGTTGAGCCAGGATCTTTTGCTCACCGCAGGTCAAATAGCCAGTTTACCCGGGGAACTAGCATTGAGTGTTGTAAACGGTTTTATATATGTCGGCTTTATTTTTACGGGATGGCTTGCCGATGTCGCGGGCACTCTTGCGCAAGCCGCAATTGAACATAGCGTAGAGAAGCTCTCTGATGTCTCAATAGTGGAAGACGGCTGGAAATTGTCGCGAGATATGGCAAACCTTTTCTTTATCTTTGTTCTTCTTGTAATTGCAATCGCAACAATCCTCCGCCGGGAGACATACGGCATGAAAGCGCTCCTGCCCACGCTTATTATTGTCGCGCTTTTTATTAATTTCAGCTTAACCATAACGCAATTCATTATCCAGCCGACAAATTATCTTTCGCTTTATTTTCTTGACAATATCAAACAAGATACGGACGGTGGAAACTTCCATACCGCAATAAAAGATGCCGTGTATATGTCAAGCGTCTTAAAGGTAACAACAGAGGAGAATTCTGCCGCCGGGAGCACAGGTTTTTTTGGAACGGTGCTTAGGACTACTGCCACCCCTATACAGGTTGGCTTTCTGCTATACGATTATATTCATGGAGAAGGCGGCCTTGAAAAAGAGGCGGGAGCCGCGTTGCTCGGCTTGGCAGGCATAGTTTTCTTTTTAGTAATAATATTCGTATTTCTTGCGATTGCTGTCCTTACTACCATTCGTACTATTGTGCTCATGGCGCTTATGATTTTAGCACCCCTTGCGTTTCTTCTCCAGGTGCTTCCCGCAACATCCGGATACGCGCGAAGATGGTGGAGCGCGCTTTTTAAACAATCATTATTTCTTCCCGGAATGCTTTTTTTGGTGTGGCTTGCGGTGAGAATGAGCGATAAAATCGGCGTTGCCGCCGGAAGAAATGAGGCAATACTTGACAGTCTTTCTCTCCTGTATTCGTTTATACTCGTAATAGGATTCCTTGTTGCCGCGCTTTATTTCGCAAAAGAGCTCGGTGCGGCCGGCGCGGGTGCCGCAATTTCATGGGGAAGAACGGCGCGAACATACGCGACAGGAGCGATTGGCGGAGTAAGCACGTACTATACTACGCGGTATGCCGCTGAAAAAATAGCGAAATCAAAGGTTTCAAAACAACTGGCAGGAGAATCGCAACTCTACGGCGGAATTCAAAAACGGCTTGAAGAATACGCAAGGCCGCGCACAGAAGTATCGGAACGCCAAATCGGGTATCAAGAAAAAGCAATGATGGGTCTTCCTCGTGAAAAACGCGCAGAATACATTAATGCTCATCCCGAACTCCAAAAAGCGATCATTAAGAGCTGGTCGCCGCAAAACATTGCGGCTATGATTGAGAGCGCGTCGGAAATTGATGATAAATCAAAACAGGCAAAACGAGACCTTATACATAAAATAGAAGAAAGCTTATTAAAAACAGACGCAGAAAAATACGGCAAATATTTGGAAGAACGGGGGAAAATTGGATTACAAGACAAAAATATCACCGAGTTTGGACGCATCTTCAAAGATCTTGATCAGCAATCCAAAGAAGCGGTAATCAGGGTAAGCAAAACAGAGGACCTATGGCGTCTCGCGCAGGCAACGAGCGAGGGCGAAAAACGAAATCTCATAGCATTTATACATGCGGCAAACAAAGAAAAGGCGCGCGATCTTGTGTATGCAATGCCGCGTTTTGCTGAAGCGATTGGAGAGGAAATAAAAGATATAATTCCGAGAATTGATTATGCGAAAATCCAAGCTTCAGAGATGAGCGATGCCGGCGTTATGAATGCAACGATACGTTACGCAAACACGAAACAGCGGCGAATACTCATTGAGCGGTCAGATAATGTATCTAAAGAATATCTGCGCCAGATGAAAGATTTCAGCGCGTCTGCGGAGGGCGCGGCAGACGCATTAGAAGCCCTGGGCACCAAAGCAGTCGCGACAAAGCTCCGACTTGATAAAGAATTCAGGCAATTACACGGCTATGATTAATTTCGTATGAGACTCTCAAAAACAGAAATCCAAGAACGATACCGCAATCTTCCGGACGCGCTGCGCGAAGCTGTTTTTTCTACTGAAATTACTGAGACCCTTTTAACGCTCGGAAAAAAATATAACCTTTCCATTGAAAAGATCGGCGAACTTCACACGGAGACAAATTACATCATTTTCGGGATCAGCCATCCTCGCGACTTCATCCGCAACATTCAAAAAGCAACCGGGGTGGACGCATTAACCGCAAAAAATATCGCGCAGGAAGTAAACACGCTTATTTTCGCAAACATACGCGATGAGCTCAAAAAACTGCATGGGATCAAAGAAGAGACGGGGCAGGAAGGCATAACTCCTTCAAAATCACCGCATCCGCCGCAAGCAATAAAACCCTTGCCAACCCTTGCGCCTTCTCAACCCAAAGAGCCGTCTCCGCTCCACCGCGACCTTACCCCTCTTCCACCGATTAAAGAAAAAGAGCCCCTCGACTTCGCTCGGGGTAAACCCTTCGATTCCGCCCCCTCGACAAAGCTCGGGGTAAATCAGGGTAAACAGTATTCTTTTACTCAACTTAAAAAAGACTTAGAAAAAGAGCAAAAACCTGTAAATCCTCCGGCACCGCCAGAAAAAACAACCGCTTTGGATAAATCCCTTAACCTTCCTCGACCTGACTCGGAGCAGGCTGCTCAAGGTAAGCCCTTCGATTCCGCCCCCTCGACAAAGCTCGGGGTAAATCAGGGCAAGTCTTTCGACCCTGCTCAGGATAAATCGCCGTTTCAGGAAAAAATTAAAGATGACATCTTCCGCCAAAAACCAGCCGAGTCAATGCGCCAAGATCCCTATCGCGAACCAGTTGAACCTCACGAAAAAACCCTGGACGCAAACCAGCATATTACAAGAGAAACGCATGACTAAGCCATGCGGGAAGTAAGAAATACGGCATGCAGCGATTTCAAGTACCACAATTTATTGAAGTTGAAGATAAGCTATTCGGCCCGCTTACTTTCAAACAGTTCGTCTATGTGGTGGGGGGCGGCGCAATCGTATTTATCTTATGGATATCGCTGCCGAAGTTTCTTGCCGTTATCTTCGGCGTACCGATAGTGGCATTTTCGCTCGGTCTTGCATTCTACAAAGTAAACGGCGATCCGATGGTCAATGTTCTCTCGCACGGACTCCAATATCTTTTAGGTACGCGCCTATATATCTGGCGGAAGGAACGAAAACGGAAATATCCAAAAAAGGAATTGACAGTGGGACAATCCGATGCTGACAACTTTATCCTTCCGAAGACAAAAAGAGGGGCTCTCTCCGACCTTGCATGGAGTTTGGACGTCCAAAAAAACATAAAAGAAAAGCGGGCGCCGTCAAAAATTCTCCCGCCGAAAGCATTCGTAAATAACAAATAACTTATAACTCGTATACCTTACTTCATGGCAGTAGACATAAAAAAAAGTAAAGCGTCGCAGGATTTTGTCCCGCTGCAGGAGATACGGGACGGTATTGCGATAACCAAAGACAAAAGCATGCACATCGTCCTCATGGCATCTTCCCTTAATTTTGCATTAAAATCTGTCGACGAACAGGACGCCATTATTTCTCAATACCAAAATTTCTTGAATTCGCTTGACTATTCCGTCCAATTCTTTATCCAGTCAAGAAAGCTTGATATTGAGTCCTACTTAGACACGCTGCGCGAATCGCTTGAAGAGCAATCAAACGAACTCATCCGCATTCAAACGCGAGAATATATTGAATTCATAAAAAGTTTTGTAAAGTCCGCAAACATTGTTTCAAAAACATTCTATGTGATTACTTCATACATCCCTCCTCTGGTTTCCTCCCGTAAGAAAAAAAATGGCGGGCTATTGGCTTCTCTTTCGGGCATTTTACAAACAAGCAAACCGAACGAGGAAGGGAAATATATTCCCGACGAAGAATTTGAAGAATATAAAATCCAGCTATGGCAACGGGTAAATTCGACGGCAACGGGCCTCGCGCGCGCCGGCGTTCGCGTCGTCCCATTAAATACCGAGGAATTGATTGAACTATATTTTAGTTTATTTAATCCGGGAGAAACGGAGCGCGGCAGCGCTCCGCAGATCGGGTAGGAGTTATTAGTTATGAGTTATTAGTTATTGAGATATTATGATTTTAGGAATCGGAGAAAAAAAAGAAAAAAAGGAAGAAAAGCAAGACATTCTTGCGATTTTTCCCGAACAGATCTACGAGACGGGCGTGCTTGAATTCCGTGATGTCATAGCGCCATCCGCTCTTGAAATAAATTCTAACTTTGTAAAACTAGGAGAGAAATTTACGCGCACCATGTATGTTTTTGCTTATCCGCGCTTTTTATCGGTAAACTGGTTCTCGCCTATCATCAACCTTGACCGCGTATTCGATATCGCGCTTTTCATCCATCCGATCGACACGACCGACGTGTTGAAACAGCTTCAGAAAAAAGTCGCGGAAGTCCAATCTCAAATCCATATGCGCGAAGAAAAAGGGTTTGTGCGCGACCCCGTGCTTGACACCGCCCATCAAGATCTTGAAACTCTCCGGGACCAGCTCCAGCAGGCGCGCGAGCATATTTTTTCATTCGGACTCTATATAACCCTCTATGCCGATTCTGTCGAAGATCTCAATAAAACGGAATCAGAAATCCGTTCTCTTTTAGAATCAAAGCTTGTCTATACAAAGCCAGCCCTCTTTCAGCAAGAGCAAGGGCTTCTTACTGTTTTCCCTCTCGGCTCCGATTCCATCGCGGTGAACACGAAGCTAAACTCTTCTCCCCTATCAAGCATCTTCCCGTTTATTTCATTCGATCTCACGTCAAATAAAGGGATATTGTACGGCGTTAACCGCCATAACAACAGCTTGGTGCTCTTTGACCGGTATAGTTTGGAAAACTACAATTCCGTCATTTTCGGAAAGGCGGGGGGAGGAAAAAGTTACGCGACAAAACTTGAAGTGCTTCGCAGTCTTATGTTTGACACCGACGTCATCGTTATTGATCCTGAAAAAGAATACGAATATCTTGCCGAAACCGTGGGCGGCCGCTATTTCAATATTTCTCTTTCTTCACGGCACCACATAAACCCATTTGACCTTCCTGTGCCGATGGAAGACGAATCAACAAGCGAGGTGCTCCGCGCGCATATCATAAATCTCGTGGGGCTCTTCCGTATTATGCTCGGCGGCCTCTCGCCGCAGGAAGATGCAATTATAGACCAGGCAATCACTGAGACATACGCGTCGCGCGACATTACGCAGGAGTCTGACTTGGGGAATGCCATACCGCCCATTCTTTCTGATTTGGAACTTATTTTGGCGAATATGGAAGGAGGGGAATCGCTTGCGACGCGCCTCCGTAAATACACCCAAGGCACATGGGCAGAATTTATTAATCAACCGACGAATGTTGATATTAATAAAAAAATGGTTGTCTTTTCGATGCGCGATATGTCTGACGAACTCCGACCGGTTGCAATGTATTTAATCATCAACTATATCTGGGGCGCGATTCGCCATACTCTCAAAAAACGCCTATTGGTAGTGGATGAGGCATGGTGGATTATGAAAGAACAGGACGGGGCGTCATTCTTGTTCGGAATCGCCAAACGCGCGCGAAAATATTTTCTTGGGCTCGCGACCGTTACGCAAGATGTTGGTGATTTTTTACTCTCGCCCTACGGCATCCCCATCATCACAAATTCATCAATGCAGCTCTTATTGAAACAATCCCCCGCTACCATAGATGTTCTTCAGAAGATATTCAATCTTACCGAGGAAGAAAAATTTCTTCTGCTTGAAACAGATATCGGGGAAGGCATCTTTTTTGCGGGACTCAAGCATGTCGCAATCAAGATCGTCGCTTCCTATACCGAAGACCAAATTATAACGTCTGACCCGGCCCAGCTCTTAACGATCCGGAAGGCAAAGCAAGAACTAGAAGCAAACAAGATACCATAATATACATATATGGCACTCACTCCAAAAGAAGATATACGAAAAGCAATGCTTGAAGCGCAACGAAAGGCGCGTAAACTCGACGAACAACAGGAAGAAACGAGCTCGCGGATAAAACGAGATATGTTCTCAACACTCAAACGTCAAATCAATGCGCTCAAGCGTTCCCTCCCGCCTGAAGTATTTTTTGTTGAAGTTCTTTTTATATTTATGATTGCGCTCACGAACGACGTGTTGGACTGGCTTTTTATCGGTTCAATCCCTGTTATTGGTGATATAATGGACTTAGCAACGTGGATCATTATTTCATCATGGATATGGTGGCGAGGATTTAAACGTCCGACCATGCATTTCCTTGCGGGACTTGTTGAATTCATTCCATTCGCAGACATTCTTCCTGTTTGGTCATTCTACGTTGTGGGCATTGTGCTCTACAACGAATTCCACCGCATGGCGCATATGAAAAAAATAAAGAAAATGCTCGCGACGGCAAAAGAGGCGCGCAAAATCGCAGAAGCGCCGGTTTAAAAAACAGGGTATTAAAATATTATGAATCGTTTCACGCTATCTCTATTTATAACTTTCATCTTCGCACTATCCGCCTTTTTGTGGCATGCCAGTTATGCCCAGCAAGGTGTTGATGCCACATTGATTACGCTTGAGCCCGCATCCCCCGGCCCCAATCAGCAGGTAACAGCGCGCCTTACGAGTTTTTCATTTGATGTTGACCGTTCGCATCTCACATGGACCCGCAATGGAAGCGTTGTCTTATCGGGAATCGGCGCAAAAATATTGCGATTTAGCACGCAGGATGTCGGGAGAACAGAATCGCTCCATGTCGTCGCACGGACAACGGACGGAAAAGAATTCCGGGCGGCGAAAGAATTCGTTATCGGCGATTTTGATTTGTTATGGAGCGCACAAACTACAATTCCTCCCGAATATCGCGGAAAAGCCCTCCCTACCACATCTTCATTAATTACTGTAAGCGCTTATCCTCAATTTTTTACGGGGGGCAATAAAATTCAAAACGGATCCCTTATCTATGAATGGTCTATTGACGGAAAACGGGAGGGATCTGCTTCTGGCGCAGGCAAACAAACCATACGGTTTCAAGCATCGCTCGCGCCGCGCGCGATCCACACGGTCGCGCTTAAACTAAGCAACCTCCAAAAAAGCATTAATATTGAAAAAGCAATTCTTATAGGCCTTACAACGCCCGAAGTGCTGTTATATGAAGAGCGGCCGCTTGAAGGGCCTCATTTCGCCGAAGCGCTCACAAAGCGCAACATCATAGCAGGAAGGACAATCTACCTGCGCGCTGTTCCGTACTTCTTCTCGCGTGACGAGAGGCCCCAGATTGACTACCTATGGAGCGTAGGCAATGAGGAAGTCGCGAAAGACGCAACGCCCAATATTTTTGAAATTGAAACGATTGCGGGCAATAAAGGATCTCCTGTCATAACAATCTTTATTAAACATCTCAAAGACGTGCTCCAGCGCGCAAAAGCAACATTCACTCTCAATGTACAGTAATATGATGCGGCATTCTGTAAATACATATTTTATCTTTCTTTGTATAACGGTGTTGTTACTCGTCCCCGTTTTCTCATCTGCCCAAGATACAATCACTGATCCATCCGAAGGAGGCGAGGCGTTTGTGAAATTCCTTAATTGGCTTTTTTCGGCCCTCTTATCAACCGCGGCAATTCTTGCCTTTGCCATGATTGTCATCGGCGGTTTTATGTGGATCGGCGCGGCAGGGAATCCCGGAACAATAGACAAAGCAAAAGACATGATCAAAAGCGCGTTTCTCGGCCTGATTCTCGCGTTTGCTTCCTGGCTTATTTTAAATACAATCAATCCTGCTCTTGTTGCCGGAAACTTGCCGGGCGGTGGCGGGGGGGGAGACGGAGACGACGCAGGAATTAAGTATCGCTGTGAGAATGCTGAGGCATCCAACAGAGGAGGGTCTTATGAAACACTCGGCGAATGTGAAGAGGCTTGCAGTTTCCGATTATTACCGAGCCTGACGCCGGTTCCTGTGACTCCTATTTGTGTGGAGCGCTCGCCCGATGACCTTCCGTTTGTATATGATCAATGGGCCTGTTCGCTTACGAATGGACTTCATCCGTCGGAAAGTATTTGTCTGGAGAATTGCGATACAGGCGCTCTCGGAGGAAAAAAAGTCACATGCAAAAATGTCGGTACAGATCCGGCGCTTGCATGGCAATGTCAAGGCGGCACTAAATGGTACGATCAAGAACAATGTGATGGAAATTGCATTAATGCAGAACTTCAGCCCCAGCTATGCGACCCAATAAATGATCCCCTTTCCGAACAAGCAGATCAATGGGTATGTCCTCTGGATCCGAGCAAAAAACAATACCCGAATATCCTTATATGCGTAGATAATTGTTTTACGACAGACGCAAACGGCACTATTCATTACCCGCATGACTGCGTTCCGGCATCTGCGCCTTAATTAATTTTAAACACAACCACTATGTCAAAACCAGCATTAATCGGATTACTCATACTGTTTGCCGCGATCATTGCGGGCATTATTGTGTTTTTTGCGTGGCGAAGCCCAGTATTCCAACTGCCCGGAGACACAACGCCGCCTTCTTCTTTCCCGCCCGGCGAATTTGGCGCGCCGCCGCCCGAGGAAGCGAGCACGCCTCCGAGCCTGCGTGACCTTATCCAGCTCACAGACGGATCCGTAAGCGGGTTTCATCCGACACAGAACGGAGTATTCTATATAGAGCGCGCGACCGGACATATATTTGAAATAACGCCGCAAGGCGACAGCGAAACAAAAATATCAAACACGACAATACCGCAAATATTCAATGTCGCATGGTCGCCAAATAATGACGGCGCGATTTTTCATTACCGCGAAGGCGAAACCATACGAATCGCATCAACCGAATTTAAAGACCTTTCAGCAAAAGGAGTTCTTCTGCCGCAAGGTACGATCGCGTTTGATTACGCGCCCGAGCGTTCGCGCATTTTTTATCTTGTAGAAGGAATCGATGAGCTTGTGGGAATTGCGGCGGACCCGGACAATACCGCGCAAGCAGAGATTATGCGCCTGCCAGACGCCGACTTTTTAGTAGATTGGATAACGCCGAAAGAAATTGCTTTTCTTTCGCGTCCTTCAGGGGAAGCCCTCGGATTTCTGTATCGCTACAACATTAACCGAATCTCATTTGATAAAATTCTTGGCAATATCCGGGGGCTAGACGCAAAATGGTCTCTTGACGGCTCACGCATTCTTTTCTCCCAATATAATACGGATACGAAAAAATCACTTTTATTCATCTACAGCATGAAAACAGGGGCTGCAACGAGCTTGAACACGCAGGGATTTGTCCAAAAGTGCGCGTGGTCAAAAACAAATAAGCTTTATTGCGCATCCCCCGTCTCTCTTCCCGACGCGCTGTATCCTGACGCGTGGCTTAAAGGACAGATACAGACCAGCGACCGAATCATTCGGATAGACATCGAAATGCTTTCCTCGCAGAACATAAAAACGCTCCCCAATTTGGATGTTGGAGATATTATGCTTTCTCCGGAAGAAGATTTCCTTTATTTCCAAAACAAAAAAGACGGAATGTTGTGGAGCTTGCGGCTCAAATAACAAAAAACCGGCAACTGCCGGTTTTTTGTTTTAAAGCGGTCTAATGACTACGCGCCGCTCATCTCCTTCTCCCGTACTCTCGGTTGTAATATCGGGGCATTCGGTGAGAGCCGCATGAATGATCCGCCGCTCAAACGCATTCATCGGCTTCATCTCTATTTCTTTTTTAAAATAGCGGACGCGCTGCGCCGACATCCGGGCAAGCTCATGTAAATGGTCGGTCCGCTGTTTGTGGTAATCATTGACGTCAATAAGGAATTGGAAATGGGGATCGCCTTCAGCGCGCCCCTTGTCGGATATTCTTTTCACAATGTGGTTTATTGCTTGTAAGTGCGTGCCGTTGTCTCCAATCAACATTCCTGCTTCATGTGAGCGTACATTAAATTTTAATCCGTCAAAATATTCTACCGCATCGATTGATGCTGAAATTCCCATTTTCGCGATAATGGTTTCAAGTGTTTGTTTGACTTGTTCCTGTTTGCTCTGTGTGGTCATACTGTTTTGCTTTTCTTCGCACAATTCCCTCATGCAGGATAGCAAATATATTCGACGTTGTCCAATAAAGCGCGAGCGCGGAAGGAAACCGGAGCGATATAAATACAACTACAACGGGGAAAATATATTGCGCGTGGGACATAAGCTGTTTTTGGATGTTGTTTTCTTTCCGAGCAGGCGCCTCATTTTTTTTCGGAGGAAGGGCAAGGCGCATTTGGATAAACTGCGAAAAACCGGCACAGAACGCAAACAATATACTTGCCTCTGTCAGCGCAATCGTCCCTAAAAAGAGGGCATTAATATCCGAAGGCAGTGAGATAAATGAATACAAAAAATCACTTTTCGCAAAAATATCGTTAATAAATACCTGATAAAGCGCGATAAGAACCGGGAATTGCACGGCAAGCATAAGGCAGCCGGAGAACGGAGAAACGCCGTGTTCTTTATAAAGCTCCATTGTTTTTTTTGCGATTTCCTGCTGATTGTTCTTGAACTGGTCCCGGATCTTTTGTATATGCGGCTCTATCTTCTTCATTTTGATCTGGGTCGTAATGGAGCGGTGCGTAAAAGGGAAAATAACGATTCGGACAATAAAAGTCATCGCAATGATCGCAAGCCCAAGGTCATGAAACGGCATTATGCCAATAAGCCAGACAAGGCCGTTGAAAAGCGGCTGGAAAAATACCGTATTATAGATAGTAACAATAAACCCCATACCTAAAGCGGATCCCATCCCCCTTTTGCAAATGGATGGCAGCGGATAACGCGCCGTAAAGAATAGCGAAGCGCGCGGGAAAAGGAGTAGCGCCGAAACGCCTCTAAACTATATTCGGAACATGATGGGAAAAATTTACAAACAGGCTCTCTTGGTAGTAATACGCGCTTGTCGGGAGAAAAGAATGTTTGATACGCAATAATGCAGGATCGAGCTATGACATTCATTCTATAAGTATAATGGATTACTCAATAATATGAAGTTTGCGCAGCAGATGTTCTATGTGTCCTTTTAATGCCGTAAATGATATGGGCGTGGCGCGCAATACCAATACGACATCATAACCGGCACGCATCCGGGGAGAAAAACTGCGCACTATTTCTTTCGTTCTTCTTCGAAGAAGATTTCGTTTTACGCTCCTCTTTTCAACTTTCGATGAAACAATAACAGCAAGACGAAAACAGGGGCCCCTATTCGGCGCGGCATGTATAACAATGCCGCCCAAAGTCCCTTTCCCCCCTCTTTTAAAAATGTTTGGGATCTCGCTGGCGGCTAGGCGCTGATTTTGCGAAAGCGACATACAAATAATGCATCGTATCGCCTTATACCGTCAAACGCTTTCTTCCTTTCCTGCGGCGCCTTTGAATAACGCGCTTTCCCGAGGGTGTTTTTTGCCTCTTGCGAAAACCGTGAGACCGCTTTCGTTTCCTTTTTTTGGGCTGGTAAGTTCTTTTTGGCATAATCCTCTTACTGTACCACAAAATATCATCTTTACAATATTAACAAGTCATCCACAGATTGTTACCATACATAGTAACGTTTGGTATATCTCTTTATTAAAAACACCTAGTGATATAATAGAAATATTGTCTTTATAAATTTTAAATCGACGAGGAGCCTTATGACAAATGAGGAACTGTGGCAAAAAACATTGAATGAAATAAAATTTGAAATATCAAATGCAAATTTTATTACCTGGTTCCAAAATACAATTGTTACAGATAAAACTGATCAAAAGATAGCCGTGGGCGTACCAAATGCGTTCGTAAAAGAATGGATAGAATTCAAATACCAGAAACAGATTCTAAAAGTTATACGCGGCTTTCTCCCGGAAATCCGCTCAATCGAATTTTCAATTCTCCCAAAACTTTCACAAAAAATACCGGCGCAGATCGAAAAAAAATCGCGTCCCCAAGAACAGCAGGAAATGCCGGAGCTTTCTATTGATAAAGATACAAATCTTAATCCGCGCTATACGTTCGAAAATTTTGTGGTGGGGTCATTTAATGAACTGGCGCATGCCGCCGGGCAAGCGATTATGAACAACCTCGGATCGGTGTACAATCCCTTTTTTGTTTACGGAGGGGTTGGCTTAGGAAAAACACACCTTCTTCAGGCAATAGGAAATGAAGTAAAAAAAAGGGACCCACAAATAAAAGTTAAATATATATCGTCTGAGAAATTTACGAATGAATTTATTTATGCACTGCAGAATAACGAAATAAATTATTTCAAAGAAAAATACCGCATCATTGATCTTCTTATTATCGATGACATTCAATTCATTTCAAAAAAGATCCAGACCCAGGAAGAAATTTTCCATACATTTAACACATTATACGAAAACAATAAACAAATAGTCCTCTCTTCTGACAGAGCCCCGAAACTTATTGAGGGCCTTGAAGAGCGTCTCCGCTCCCGTTTTGAGGGCGGGATGATTGCCGATATTTCTGAACCTGAATATGAGGCGCGTCTTGCTATCCTCCACACAAAAAAGAAGGAGAAAAACTTGCTCATCAATGACGATATGCTTGAATACATCGCGGCGTCTATTAAATCAAATATACGGGAGCTGGAGGGCGCACTAAACCTTATTGCCGTACGGCTGAATGTTCAAAAAACGCCCCCGGCGCTTAATGACATAAAAGATATCCTTGCAAAACACATCCAGCCAAGGAAAATCGTAACTGCGAAACAAATTATCCACGCGGTAAGTAAATTTTATAATACTCAAGAACGTTTCCTTATAGAAAAAACAAGGAGAAGAGATATTGTAAGGCCGCGCCAGATCGCAATGTACTTGCTGCGCGAGGACTTTAACGGTTCTTATCCGTACATTGGACAAAAATTGGGAGGAAGAGACCATACCACCGCCATACATTCATATGAAAAGATTTCGCGCGATATCAAAAAAGACAAACAGCTCCAGGAGGAAATAAAACAGATTAGGCTTAATTTTTATTATGCGCAAGAGGCGTAATGTGTGTGCATAGTGTGGATATAAAACACCAAAAGAATAATCTGAAAAACAACAACACAGGATGCCCACATCTTTATTCACATGCATATCCACAAAATAAAAAAGGGGATGCCGCATGGCATATAAGCCGCCTTTGATTTTATACACAAAATTATAAG
>JACQLG010000073.1 GCA_016204155.1 Candidatus Niyogiibacteriota bacterium
ATACCGGAAGATCAGCCGATTGAGCACAAGATGGTTAGTCGTGCACTTGAGTCCGCGCAGTCGAAGATCGAGGGATTTCATTTTGACTCGCGAAAGCATGTCCTCGAGTATGACGACGTTTTAAACAAACAGCGCGATGCGATTTACCGAATGCGCAGAGAAGTTCTCTTCCCTCAAGACGCGGACACAACGCTTCGCGAGCGGATCTGGAAAATGATCGAAGAAGAAATGCAAACGATCATTGAATTTCATACGAGTGCCCGGACTGAGGGCGATTGGGACCCGAAGGAAATTTTCGAGACGTTTCGCGCAATCGCGGATATTCCAGAAGACGCCGGGAAAAAAATTATCGAAATTGCTGGCGGCAACGGGAGCAGCGCGGAAAAGCGTGAAGCGCTTGAGGAATACATTTTAACGCTTCTCAAAAATCAGTACGACGCGAAAGAAGCGCAGCTGGGAGCTGACGGCATGCGAAACGTTGAGAAGGTCGTGATGCTTCGCGCAATTGATATTTTATGGATGGATCATTTGGACCAGATGGAACATTTGCGGGACTCCGTGCGCCTTCGCGCATATGGCCAGCGTGATCCGTTGGTGGAATATAAAAACGAAGGAGTCCGGCTTTTTCGGGAGCTTCAGGGAGCAATCCGGTCTCAAATCGTCGGCTCCATATATAAGGTAGGCGGCACAGTGCGTCCCGCAATATCTGAAAAGATAGAAGAACGCAAACCCGATGCGCCTTCATTGGGCATTGCCCAGGCAGATATCGGTGGAGTACCTGCGCCCGCGAGCGCCGGAAAAAAATATTCAGGACCCGAAGTCGGCCGAAACGACCCCTGCCCGTGCGGAGCGAAGCATCCAGACGGAAGACCGAAAAAGTACAAACATTGCCACGGCGTATGAGGTATGTTAATATCAAAATATGAACAAAAGAGAATTCACCGCTATCTATCAAAAACGAGGAAAACGATATATTGCATGGGTTGAAGAGATCCCTGGAGTCAATACACAAGGAAGGACCAAAAAAGAGGCGCAAGAAAATCTACGGGAGGCCTTGCTGCTGATTCTGGAAGCAAATCGTAGGTTATCACGACGACAAGACGATCACGTGCCAGTGTTTCGTGAATTGTTCCGAGTGAGTGTGCCCGCCCGTGTTTAGGTTTTATGAATCGACGGGCACTACTTCAATACCCGAAAGAGCACGAATGCCTCTTACACCGTGAAGGAAAGAGGCATTCTGTTTATTATCATCCGAAGTCAGGCCGCACCTCAACCGTTCCGCGGCATAGCGAGATCGATAATTTTCTTGCAAACAAAATTTGTAAGGACTTGGGAATCCTAAAAATAAAATAGCTCTCCCATTCGTATAGCACATCAAAAAGTGTCATGGAAAATAAAGAAAACAACAGAATACGCATTAAGGTCATGTGCGTGATTACCGATGGGGATAGGGTGCTTGCGGGGCATGGGCATGACAACGTGAAGAATGAGGATTTCTATCGGGTATTGGACGGAAACATGGAGTTTGGCGAGACCTCCGAAGAAGGCGTGCGAAGAGAAATACGGAAAGAGTTGAATTCAGAGATTGAGGATTTGAAGTTTTTGGATGTCGTAGAAAATACGTTTGTCTATAAGGGCAAGCCCGGACACGAGATTATATTTCTTTTTCAAGGAACATTGGCGGACAAAGAGATTTATACACAAGCAAAAATCCATATCGTGGAGGATGGGTATGAATTTGATGCGGAATGGGTCGCTCTCAAGGACGTTTTAGCGGGCACCGCACGGCTCTATCCGGAATATGACTATTCGAAGGTTTTCAATGCGGGCTTGTGGATAGTAAGGAGTATCAAAAATTTATAACGAAGAATAATGGCAAAGGAAAGCAAAAAAATTTCTGGGATCTTAAAAACTTTCAAAAAAGCGGAAAAGCTGAAGAGTGTTTTGCGGTGCGCTTATACAAGCGATGGAAAGCGAAAAGAAAGTAGTGCGGATCATTCATGGATGCTTGCGCTCTTAGCTATTATTTTCTTTGATGAAATAAAAATTAACGTAAACCGCTTGAAAGTTCTTAAAATGCTTATAACGCATGACTTGGCAGAAGCGATCGCCGGTGACTCGTATCCTTGGGATAAGAAAAAAAGAATAGGCAAGCATGAACGAGAGGAACGGGCTTTACAGGAAATTATCTCTACACTTCCGTTTCAGAGCAAAAAAGAAATTATGGAATTATGGCAGGAATTCGAACGAAAGAAAACAAAAGAGTCACGATTTGCCCATGCAATTGATAAGGTGGAAGTCATACTCCAACATAACGTGGCAGATATTAAAACCTGGCTAAAGGGCGATTTTGATCTGAATCCTTATTGGAAAGATGAGTATTATAATCAAGATCCATTTTTGAGAAAATTTAAGGATCAAGTAAACCGTGAGACAATGGCGAAGATTATAAATGCCGGTAAGTTATCCGAGGTAAACCGAGAGAACTTGGAACGATATCGAAGATCGAAGAAATGATTCCATTCGTATAGCACATCAAAAAGTGTCATGGGTAATAAAAATATCCTTACAAACTTGAGAATGTAAGGATGTTGTAGAGCAGAAATATAAAAAACATCATGAGAAATAGAGTAAAAAAAGCTGCTTACTGGGTTCATGATTATCTGTATGCGTTGCATATGCACAGTCATGCTTTTTTAATTCGCAAGCAACCCGGGCATTATTTGGGACACGTAAAAGAAGGCAAAACACCGATTGTTTTAATTCCCGGTGTGTACGGAAAATGGAATTTTCTCAAAGCGTTTGCGGATCCGCTCTCGCGCGCCGGTCATCCGATGTATGTATTGGAGCATCTTGGATATAATGCGAAAGAAATTCATCATTCTGCGAAATTAGTTAGAGAGTTAATAGATGAAAAGAAGCTGCATAATGTAATTATTCTTGCTCACAGCAAGGGTGGCTTGATTGGGAAGCACGTATTGGCTTTTGATAATGTTGACGACAGAGTGAAAAAAGTAATTGCGATTGCCACGCCCTGGAAGGGCAGCAATATAGTAAAAATTTTTCGGCACAAAAGCTTTACAGAACTTCATCCCGAAAGCGAAATAATCAAAAAATTGCACGCGCAAAACCATGTGAACCATAAGATTGTTTCTATTTTCAGCGAATTTGATAATCACGTCTGGCCCACAGAGAGTTGTCGATTGGAGGGAGCAAAAAATATTCAGGTAGAGGTCTGGGGGCATCACAAGATTTTATTTAACAGAAATGTCCGCGATATTGTTATAAAAGAAGTTGAATAAATATAAAAAGTGTCACGAGTCGAGCCGAGCTCGATGGGGAGTAGTTTAAAGGACTAGGAATTTCAAACGGCTCACCGCGGTGAGTCGTTGAGCCGTTTGAAAAATACAGGAAATATCGCAGAAAATAAGCATGAAATACAATAAATTAGTCAGGGATAAAATTC
>JACQLG010000074.1 GCA_016204155.1 Candidatus Niyogiibacteriota bacterium
CAAAACCGAGCTTTGGCCATTGGCTTTTTTTATTCAAGAATTTACGTTACCCTTCTTACTTTTAATATAATCTGCTAATATATTATTATGATCAAAGAGCAACAATCTTTTATCGAACAAAATAAAGATTCTCGAATTGATATATTGCGAAAATGGACTCAGATATATAAGGAAATTAGTTTAGGAATATCCGAAGATGTTACCGGGGATGAGTACCACTCTATTTTTCGTGAAAAATTAAAAGAACGTATCCCGCTTGTAGCCCTTATAGATGTATTACGTGATATACGCGAGGACTTGGAAGGTCTTGAACTGGCTTATGATCGTGTTTTGGGTGAGTCTGCAACAGGTGATGATACTGACAAAAAGTACGAAGTTATGTTAAAAGAAATCGACTCTTTGAATGAAAATCTTAAGCGTTTACCGCTTAAAGTAGAAATTAAATAATAATTTTTTTGAATATATGCAGTGCTGTTAAGAGTTGGCTCCAAATAATTCTTACTGGGCGGATTTCGTCTCGCCGAAGGCCCGATTTCGTTCAGCCGAAGGCGGATAAAAAGAAAAGCCCCTGAGAAAGTTCGGGATTTTTTGCTTTGCATATATTTTAGTTTGAAGTATGAAGGAAAAGAGTCATGCAGCGAATTCCTGCTCCGGATTTTATGTATTCGGAGGTGTAGACGGGGATTATTTTATATTCGAGTTCCCATAAAAATTTTATGAGGTCGGAATATCCTGCTTCTTTTTTAATTATCTCTTCCAGACGGACATCATTCCAATCAAGAAATTCTCCTCGCGCGCTTTTTTCGAATGCCTCCTCCGAATAATCAGGAAAAGGGACATTTAATAAGATGATGTCATTGATATAGACGCTATTTGCGGCAAGGCAATCAGCGAGATTTTTCTCCATCCGGTAATGTTTTGCATCATGTTTTTTGATGTATTCATTGATTTTTTGCAGCCCCGCTTTAAATGCTCCGCCATAAAAAATTAAAGCATTTTTTTCCGGCAAACTCATCATGCATGTGTCGAGATGATAGAAATTGCTATCGCAGAGCTTCAAGGGAATCGTCGGCTTTTCGAGACAAAGGAGCCGTTTTACATGCTCCACCGCTTGCTCATTTGTTCGATAGCCGTATCCAATAAAATATGCGTATGTAGCAAGCGTTGCATCGCCTTGACCCTCAAAGAGAATATCTAGTTCGGGGTTTTGAGGATCTTCACGAATTTCGAAAACAGCAAAACCAAAGCGTTCTTTCAGCCATTTTCTATAGTGTTCTTTTTCACCACGTCTTCTTTTATGGACAAAATTTGAGAGAACAATTTCGCTTCGTTTTTCTTTTTCATTATACACTCCCCACGCGCCATTTGCCGTAAATATCATTTCGGTAAGCCCGGGGTAAGGTTCTATTTCATATACCAGTAATCCGAATTTGGTATACAGATTACGTATTACTGTCCACTGCCTCCACGCTTTTTCCATAATGGGTTGAATTTTTTTATTCATTCGGGTATTTATTTCTTCTTCAATCCAATAATACGTTGGCGGACACATTAAAACCGTTGACGGCGTATAGTTTTTCTTTTCCATGTACCACATTATGCCGTATTTTTATGTATTGAGCAAGAGGTTGACTTATTGAAGAATAACTTGTAAAGTTATTTGAGATTTAAGAATCTTTTTTTCACGAAGGAGGTATGGTATGCCGAAAGAGCGTATTTTTATCCCTGCGGGGGATTTTGGCGATATTATTCATGAGGTCGCACAACAATACGGAGGATATGTAAATGCCCATGCCCATCTTGATCGTTCAGGAACTTTGAATCCTTGTTATCTGGAACACTATGGGATAACACCGCTTGAAGCATCGCACGCGACGCTTAAGGAAAAACAAAATTTAACCGGGGAGCTGCATGTTGGAAAGGCGTATCAGATTGACGATTTGAAGTCGCGCATAGGACGTTATGTCGAAGAGGCGGCGACGCTCGGATCGAAAGAAATTGTGTCGTTTATCGATGCGACGCCCGATGTTGGTTTTCGGGCAATTGATGCGGCCGAAAGCATTCGGGCTACATACGAAACGGGCATTGCAATGCGGTTGATTGCCCATCCGATCTTTGGATTTAAATTTCAAGAACGATGGGATCATTTTGTGGAGGCGTGCAAGCGAGTTCATGCGGTGGGTGCATTACCCGAAAAAGACGACAGGCCAGACAGTATCGGTTTTCGGGAACATCTTGTTTCTGTGTTGCAACTTGGAATTTCGCTTTCAAAAGAAGTTCACGTTCATGTCGATCAGGAAAATCATCCTCTTCAAGAGCACACATTCAAAGTATTTAAAGCATTGTACGGTTTGAAAGGGCCTGTGATAGAAAACCATGAAGGACCTACGGTCTGGCTCATTCATGTCATTTCTCCTTCGGCATATTCCGAGAATAGATTCAGCGAAATATTAGAGGGATTGAAAGAGTATAATATCGGCGTTGTGTGCTGTCCTCGTGCCGCGGTTTCGATGCGGCAACTGCGTTCCGTTCGGGGTCCCATTCATAATAGTATTGCGCGTATTCTTGAAATGATTTTATATGATATTCCAGTTCGGATCGGGACAGATAATATTGCCGATATGTTCGTGCCGACAGGATCAACGAGCATGCTTAATGAATTGCTTTTTCTCGCTGATGCGATTCGTTTTTATGACCCGATTATTCTTGCGAAGTTAGGCGCAGGAGTCGCATTCAACGAAACGGATAAAGAAACGATCCGGAGGCATTTGCGCGAAGAGCAAAAAGTCCTCAAGGCAGAAGATTCCAGTTTTAAATTTTGCGTTCCTTTGGATTAAATATCAACTCCGCTCGACGGAGTTCTTTTTTTTATTTAGAATGAAGTATATATGGCGATGGATGCAACAATTAAAGATTTTCCAAAACAATTTGAATACGAGCCTCATATAGAGAATGCGGATCGGCTCGAAAAAAAGAAACATATTATCATTGCTGGGATGGGCGGTTCCGCATTGCCTGGAGATATAGCAAAAATGGCGTTTCCGTTTCTTGATATCGCTATTCATCGGGACTACGGCTTACCCTACCGGAGCGATTCGAAATTAAAAGAAAGTTTATGCGTTGCAATCTCATATTCGGGTAATACCGAAGAAGTACTTGATGCGTTTGATGCGGCAGAACAAAAAAATCTTTCCACGGCAATTATCGCAACAGGCGGAGAATTGCTAGAACGCGCAAAAGAAAAAGGGGTAGCGCATGTCAAAATCCCGAATACGGGAATTCAGCCCCGCATGGGAACAGGATTTATGTTGCAGGCGCTGATGAAATTGTTAGGAATGGAGAATGCTCTTGTCGAAACCAAGACGCTCGTAGAAGCCCTCGATGTTGATACGGCGGAGAAAGAAGGCAAGACGCTTGCGGAAAAAATCCGCGGAAAAGTCCCGATTATATATTCTTCCGTAGAAAATAAGGTAATTGCATACAATTGGAAAGTGAAATTCAACGAAACGGGAAAGATTCCTGCTTTTTATAATGTATTTCCCGAACTGAATCATAATGAAATGACCGGTTTTGATATTAAAGAGCCGACAAAAAAAATAGGCGAGATGTTCCATTTTATTTTTCTGCGAGACAGAGATGACCATCCGAAAATCCAGAAACGAATGGATATCTGCAAAAAATTATACGAAGATCGCGGATTACACGTAGAAACGATGGCGCTTGAAGGCGCTACTCTCTGGGAAAAAATATTTTTTTCGTTTCTCATTGCTGACTGGGCATCATTCTACACATCAACTCATCTCGGCCTTGATCCGGAACAAGTTCCCATGGTTGCGGAGTTTAAGAAAATGATCTAAAATCGCGCTTTACTCCGCGATTTTTTTATGGTACGCTTGAATGTTTGTACTTTACGAATCCGGAGGTATTTGTGCTATGTCTGTAAGAACGATATTCGGTGAGACATTAACTGACATTATGGATAGAGACGATCAAGCGATCGTCCGAGAAAGATCTCAAGTCTCGCTTTGTACTACGGTTGCAGAAGGAGATCAACCGTTTATTCCGTATAAAGGGGATGCTAATTACCATATATTGCGTAACGGAAGACCCATTCTTGATTTAACATCCCAATATGGCGTAGCGCCATTTGGAAATTATTCGCGCGCGCACAGGAACATGTATGACTTATTGCAAGAGTTCGGACGCGGCAAATACGCCGCATCAGTTGATCCGGACCCCGGGCATCGGCTTGAAGTTTTGTTGAAGCAACGCCTGCTCGAATTTTTACCGGAAGGTTATGAATTTATATTATTTGAACTTTCCGGCGCAACAGCGAATAATGTCGCGCTTACAATCGCAGAGCATATTTCGCCAAAAAGAAATCAGTGGGGGTCATTTGAGCGCGCATTCCACGGCCGCCATCAGCCCGCAAAGGATCTAACGGCAAGTAATACTGGCCATAAAGCGCCAGGCTATAGACCATCTCTTTCAACGGTTTATTTCCCTTATCCTTCTTCATCGAAAGATATTATTAGATTGCTGGAGTTCATTAACGCAAATGAGGAACGGACGTTTTCTATTGAAAATCTGTCGGCATTTATGATGGAATTTATTCAAGGAGAAGGTGGCATGTATGTTCCGCGAGAAAGTGTGATGCATAATTTTGTAGAAGCGCTTCAAGAGAAAGGAGTGCTTGTTATCGCGGATGAATGCCAAACATTTATACGTACCGGGAGACGGTGCGCGTTTGAGCACTATGATGTGAAACCGGACATGATTACGATATCAAAAATATTCAGTTGGTGCGGATTTCCTATGGGAGCGGTAATAGTTCGTAAAGGGCTCATCAAAGAAGGTACGCTTCCGCTCGGATGGCATTCAGGCAGTCAACTTGGGCAGCCATTGCCGTGTCTGGCAGGATTAGTAATGCTTGAAACAGCTATCAAGGAGAATTTAGTAGAGCATGCGCAAAAGATTGGTAGTTTGTTTATAGAAAAACTGCAATCCGCATTGAAAGACAATCCGTTGGTGAAAGAGATTCGCGGAAAAGGGCTGATGATCGGCATTGATATAGTGAATTTGGAAGGAAAGCCCGACGCCGGTCTTTTAGGAAGCGTCGTGGATGCATGCTTAGAAAAAGGGGTGTACGTGGGGACTGCAGGAAATAAAAAGCACGAGACAGTAGTTCGTCTCCTGCCCCCTTTGATGATAACGGCACATGAGATTGATTTTGCGGTGAAGCAGATCCAGGACGCTTTTGATCTTTTTTTTGAAGCGTACCGATAATATATAGCCCGTAAGAGAAGAGAATGAAAAATAAAAACCTATGTTTAACCATAGGTTTTTTTTATGATACGCTAAGTATGTTTTCGGGATGTCGTATAATGGCAGTACGCAAGGCTGG
>JACQLG010000010.1 GCA_016204155.1 Candidatus Niyogiibacteriota bacterium
ATCGTGGGAAATAGCGCTATACTATACAGTATGGATATATTTTTGATATTGGTTCTAAGTTTTATATTGCTCCTGTTTGTAGAGAGTTTTTTTTGGTGGAGGAAGGTTCTTTCGCGTGGTAGAGCCGGTAACAAAAAAATGATGCAGGAGTTTATCTCGCTTTTGGTGCATGATATGCGGGGTCCTTTGGACAATATCCAGAAGATATCGGAACTTATGCTTTCTCCGCGCCATCAATTAGACGACGTCCAACGCAAAGAATATACGAATTTAATCCACGAGAGCTCCTCGTCCATGCTTGTACTCATGAATACGATATCGGACGCGGCAAAGCTCGGCTTGGGACGGCTTAACATCACAAAGACAGAGAACGATCTTTTGCAGCTTATCGAGGAGCGGAAAAGCTTTTTTGCGTTGAGTATTACGCAGGCGCATGTTTCTTTCACATCTTCTTTCCACAAAGACGTTCCTCAGCCGCTTTTGTTTGACAGGCGAGTTGTTTCCGACGCGCTGAATAATCTTATTTCCAATGCCATTAAATTCAACCGCCCCGACGGATGGGTGCGCATTGACGTATTTTTGATGCGGAAAGGGGAAAAGATTGAGGGAGAGGCAAGCCGCGCGGGCGTTTCACTTTTCCCGCCAGCGTATCAAGAAGGGAGAGGCGTTTTGAAAGATACGGCGGTTATAGCGATCTCGCATAGCGACTCAGGGATTCCTGCCGAAACTCTCCCACAGATCTTCCGCCAAGACGAGCAGGTGGATGAGAATTTTTTGCAGAAAATCAAGCGTGCCCACGGAAGCAGCTTATTTATAACGAAAAATGTCATCTTGCAGGCCGGAGGGACGATCGGCGCAGGATCGAAAGAAAGCGAGGGGACGACATTTTTCTTTACGATTCCTATTGAGAAGTGATACTATAGAATCATGATGCAAAAAGACGCAAAAATACTTATTGTGGAAGATGATGCTGATTTTGTAAAAATCCTCTCTACGGGGTTGGTTGATTATGGTTTGAAAAATATCATTACCGCATTTGACGGCGAAGAGGGATTGGAAAAAGCGATTAAAGAAAAACCTGACCTTATCTTGCTTGATTTGATTCTGCCGAAGATGCGCGGAGAAGATTTTTTAAAAAAGCTCCGCGCGCATCCCGATATTCATGCGATAGCGGTATTGATTATTTCTCAACTTTCAGATTACAAAAAGATATCAGAAACCATGAGTCTCGGCATTAAGGGATATATTGTAAAAGCGGATTTCAGCCTGGATAGGATGATAGAACAGATAGAGCGGATTTTAGACGAATAATTTTTTACGTAACGGGGTATGGCAAAGAAAATTCTTTTAGTAGATGATGATACTACGTTTCTTGCGGTTCTTGGCGACTGGTTTACGGGCAAGGGATTTGAGGTCCACAAAGAGCAAAACGGCCCTTCGGCTCTGGAATATCTCAAGAAGGGCAAGATAGACGTTATTATCCTTGATTTTGTGATGCAGCCGATGAACGGGATTGAAGTGCTAGAAAAAATAAAAGGCAATACTTCCACAAAACACATTCCCGTATTCTTATTGTCGCAATTGGGCGAGGGCGAGCATATCGCGAAGGCCCGTGAATTGGGAGCGGAAGATTACTTGGTAAAATCGAATTTTAATCTCGAATCGCTGACGGCGCGCATTAATGCCATTATTGAAAATAAGTCATGATGTACGAACTCGTCGCATCATTGTATTCATTGCGCGAATTTATCGGCAATGTATATATTTTTGATATTGTTGATGTTTTTATTATTGCGGTCTTTCTGTACATTATTATCGTTCTGTTTAAGCGTACGCGTTCTTGGCCTATTCTTGTGGGCATCGGCGTGCTCGGGGTCATTTACGCCGCTTCACAGATGTTCAATTTATTCCTGACCTCTCTTGCGCTCCAGTCGTTCTTTGCCGTATTTATCGTTGTGCTCGTTATCATATTTCAGAGCGAACTGAGGCGTTTTTTTGAACTTATTTCATTTTGGAATACGCGCCAATTCAAATTAAAACAAGAGGCGTCGGGTTTCCCGTTTCATATCAATGAGTTGCTGCAGGCGGCTGCGCGGCTTGTTAATCAGAAGCGTGGAGCGCTTATCGTTTTTCCGGGAAACGAGAACACCGATCGATTTCTTAACGGCGGCAAACAGCTTGACGGATTGATCACAGAAGAATTGCTTGAGAGCATATTTGACCCGCATTCGCCGGGGCATGACGGAGCGGTTGTGATTAGAAAAAACCGCATCTCGCAATTCGGCGTGCATTTACCGCTTGCAAAGAATTTTAAACAACTAGGGAAAAGGGGAACGCGCCACAGCGCCGCTTTAGGCATTTCCGAGAATACCGATGCATTGGCGGTTGTCATATCAGAGGAGCGCGGGACGATATCGCTTGCCCATAACGGGCGGCTGAAAGAAATCCAATCAGTAGAGGAACTTGAGTCGTCCTTGAAAAAGTTCTTCAGAGACACGTATACGGACCCGGTTTCTTCATTTTGGTCAGATTTTTTAAAACGGAATTCATTTGAAAAAATTATTGCGCTTGGGCTTGCGGGAGTCATGTGGTTCTTTTTTTCATTCCAGGCTGAGACCGTTCAGCGAAGTTTTACGCTTCCGTTGGTATACCGAAATCTTCCCGAAGCGCTCTTCATTGAAGAATCCGAGCCGCGCGAAGTTTCGGTAACATTTGTAAGCAGGGGAGAGAATTCTTTTGAGAGAGCGGATGAGCAATCCGTTGAGGTTTCGGTTGACGCAAAAGATTTTATGACAGGAGATAATCAGATCATTCTTACGGAAGATATGGTCCGCCATCCCGCCGTACTCTCTGTTGTTGAGATCGTTCCATTGCAGATACATGTAAGGGTTACGGAATTCCGTGCGTTTGAAGTTCCTATTGAGGCAGACGTTGCAGGAGACGTTGCTTCCGATGTCCGGATTGATTCGGTGGTTGTCATTCCTGAACACATAGGTATTCTTGTGCCTGAAGGCATGCTTCCGCCCAAATCGGTGCAAACAGTTCCTGTAAATATCACAGGACTTTCGGCAAGCAAGGTATTTTCATCGCGTCTTCTTCTGCCGTCAAATATGCGTTTCCGGGACAGCATCAGCCCGAGCGTATCAGTAAAAGTAAATGTGGTGAAGAAATAGAAAATGTTTGACATGTCAACGTAGTCTATGATGACGAAAAATAATTTTTCAAAATTACTGGAAAAGGGCTTTGTTAAGCCCTTTTTTTGATGTATTTATGCACAAAAAGACCTTTCAAAATGCATGCTTTTGCGCTATAATGAGGTATTGTGCAAAACGTAATAAAGCGTGAAAAATCGGGCAGGAATAGCCCGATTATCATTCAATCCAATGAGGAAAACGTGCTGCTGGAATTGCTGCAAAAGAGGCATGATACGGAGGGCGAGCGGCTAAAGAGGTTTTTAGCAATGCCTGATCTGACGCGGGTTTCCGAGAGTCCACTCAAGGAGCTTGTCGCGCGCATTGTGGCGCTCCCGCGCTTTTCTGATTTTGACATACTTAAGGTGCCTGAGATAGTGTCGGCAGAAGTTAGTTTTGATCTATTTAATTTTCCGGCGGACCACCCGGCCAGGAACCGCTCTGATACATATTATGTTGACGATAAGCATATTTTACGGACCCATACGACAATAATGTGGTATTTTTACTTGAACGAGCCCGCCATCAAAGCACGGATAACAAACAAGGAATCAGTCGGTTCGCTTTCGTACGGCAAGGTATACAGGAAAGATGAGATAGACCGCAACCACATGAATGTGTTTCATCAGATGGATGGATGGTATCTTCTCCCGAAAAACAAAGGAGTTATTTCTGTTGATGATTTAAAAGAAGTGTTGATAGAGATTGCTCAAGCTATCTTTGGCAAGGAGATTGAATATCGATTTAATAAAGATACGTTTCCCTATACCAATCCATCAATTGAAATGGAGATACAGCGCGAAGGGCGATGGATAGAAGTGTTGGGGTCGGGGGTGGTGCATCCGATGGTATTACAGCATTTGAGCGTTAACCCTGACGAATACACCGGTTGGGCGTTCGGTTTCGGCCTTGAACGATTGGCGATTCTTGCCATGAATCTTCCTGACATCCGGCTTTTATGGTCAACTGATGCGCGCGTGAAGAAACAATTGAGGCTCGGCCGTGCGTATGTGCCTGTAAGTAAATATCCGAAGATTGAGCGTGATATATCCTTTGTGGTCGGGCGCGATTTTGTCCCAAATAATTATTTCGACCTCATCCGAGATATCGGCGGAGATCTTATTGAGGAAGTTGCTCTGCTCGATACATACGAAGACGCGGAAAAATTTGGAAAAGATAAAGTAAGTTATACATACCGCATAATCTACCGATCGGGCGATCGGACGCTTCGAAGCGAAGAAGTGGATAGATTGCAGAATATGCTCTATCAAGAAACAGCGGAACAATGTCATGCTGAATTAAGATAATCTATGGCGAAAGCAAAAAAGAAAACAATAAAAAAGGCAAAGGCCGTAAAACCGAAGAGCGATTATACCGCAAAAGACATTTATGTATTGGAAGGATTAGACCCGGTTCGCAAGCGCCCCGCAATGTATATCGGATCAACCGGTCCTGACGGCCTCCATCATTTGATCTGGGAGGTGGTTGATAACGCGGTTGACGAGGCAATGGCGGGCTATGCCAAGAATATTTCGGTTTCCTTACTACCTGAAGATACGATACGCGTGGTGGATGACGGGCGCGGTATTCCTGTTGAGAAGCATGCGCATACCAAAAAATCAGCGCTTGAAACAGTTATGACAACGCTTCATGCGGGAGGAAAATTCGGCGGCGATTCATATAAGGTTGCGGGTGGTTTGCATGGCGTGGGAGTATCTGTCGTGAACGCGCTTTCTGAATGGACCGAAGTTGTGGTGTGCAGGGACGATACGCTATGGAAACAGGAATATGTGAGGGGTAAAGCGAAAAAAGCGGTCAGAAAAGAGGGAAAATGCAAAGGGTCAGGAACTTCGGTTTCATTTCGTCCTGATCCGCAGGTTTTCGAGACCGATAAGGGTGAGATGCCGCAGTTTGACTGGCAGCGGATTCTTGAGCGGATGCGCCAGCAGGCATATCTCACGAAAGGCGTACGCATCAATGTTTCAGACCAACGCCCAAAAAATGAACTTGAGTATCAGTCGTATGCGTTTTATTTTGAAGGAGGCATTCGGTCATATGTGAAGCATTTGAACCGCTACGCTACACCGAAACACGACACTATTTTTTATGCGTCAAAAGAGGTTTCAAAGATTTCGGTTGAGGTAAGCTTGCAGTATGTTGATGACCTTTCGTCCAGAGAGCTTGCATTTGCGAATAATATCCATACGCCGGAAGGCGGCACGCATCTGACCGGTTTTCGTACGGCATTAACGCGCATCCTGAATGATTATGCGCGCAAGAATAATTTTTTGAAGGCCGATGAGGACAATCTTACGGGAGATGACGTGCGTGAAGGACTTACCGCGGTAGTATCGGTAAAGCTCCGCGAGCCGCAATTTGAAGGACAGACAAAGGTAAAGTTAGGGACGCCTGACGCGCGCAATGCCGTTGAGACGGCGTTCGGCGATGCGTTCAAATCCTATCTTGAAGAGAATCCAAGCGACGCGCGGGCAATCGCAGAAAAAGTTATTCTCGCGCTCAAAGCGCGCAAGGCGGCAAAAGCGGCAAAAGATATGATAATCAGAAAGGGGGCGCTCGAAGGCTTAACGCTTCCAGGGAAGCTTGCCGACTGCCAGTCGCGCGATCCTGAAGAATCGGAACTTTTCATTGTTGAGGGAGATAGCGCGGGAGGCACGGCGAAAATGGGGAGGTCGAGAAGGTTTCAGGCAATTTTGCCTTTGCGCGGGAAAATATTGAATGTTGAGCGCGCACGCATTGATAAAATGCTTGCGTCAAAAGAAATCAAGTCATTGATTATTGCCTTGGGGGCTGCGATTGGAGATGAATATGACGAATCAAAGCTTCGTTATCATAAAATAATTATCATGACTGATGCGGATACGGACGGCGCGCATATCCGTACGCTTTTGCTTACGCTTTTTTACCGGTATTATAAGTCGGCAATTGAAAATGGGTTTATCTATATTGCAAATCCGCCGCTGTATCGCATCCAGAAAGGAAAGGATGTGTACTATGCCTATAGCGACGCAGAAAAAGAAAAGAATTTGAGAGAATTGGAAAAAGAAGCTAAAACGAAAAAACCCTCCGTCAGCAAGGTGATGGAGGGCGAGTCCTCCGTCGCCAAGGCTATGGAGGGCGAGTCCTCCGTCGCCAAGGCTATGAAGGGTGAGGGCGAAACTGGAGATGAAGAAAGAGTGAAAGGAGTTGTTATCCAGCGTTATAAAGGATTGGGTGAGATGAATGCAGGACAGCTGTGGGAGACGACTATGGACCCCGAGCATCGTATTTTGCATAAAGTAACGATTGACGACGCAGAGGAAGCAAACCGCACGTTTGATATTTTGATGGGTTCAGAGGTCGCGCCTCGCAAAGCTTTCATCCAATCAAACGCCAAAGAAGTGCAGAATTTGGATATTTAGTTTGTTTTTTTATATACTTCAGTTGTTTGTGAGAGCATTATTTCAAATACAAAATCTTCCCCGATGTTTTTATGAAGCGCTTCTCCAAAGTGCTTCCTGAATTTTGCGTTCTCTATCAATGTTTTGATGTGCGACGCGAGCATTTTTTCATTTTTTGCGGGGAATAGAAGGCCGGTTTTCCCTCCGTGGATAATTTCAGGGACGCCCCCGACTTCTGATGCAATAACCGGTAGGGAGGCATGACCCGCCTCTAGGAGCGCATAAGGCGAACCCTCTTTTGTTGAAGGGAGCACGAATATGTCAAATGCCTTGAGGTATTGCGATGCGTTGTCTATATGTCCCGCAAGAAAGACAGTATTTTCAAGCCCGCGTTCCCTTATTTCTTTTTCGAGTGCCGCGCGCTCTTTTCCTTCGCCGATAATGATGCTTATCCATGATTTTTTAGGAATCGCGCTTAGCGCGTTGATGAGATAATGTAATCCTTTGTTTGGGATGAGTTCCGCGATTGTTCCTATCCATATGACGCGCGCAGGGATTTTGATATGGAATTGTTTTTTAAAAAAGTCGCGTGCTAGCGCCTTTTCTATGAATTCATGATGCGTAAGTGCATTTCTGATTGTGATGCATTTTTTATGGACGAATGGAAGTTTACGCGCCGCAATCCTGTCACTATCAGAAACGCAGATAATATGGTGGTGGAAAAGCGAAGAAAGCCACGAAAAAAAATAGATAAGAAGTTTTTGCAACATCGGGCGATCTTCGTGGAAACCCCAGCCGTGAACCGTAAAAACGATCTTGGGAACTCCCATGAGCCACGCTGCAACCGCTCCAATTCCTCCTATTTTTGAGCTATTTAAGTGTACGATATCAGGGCGTTCATTTCTGAAGATTGCCAGGAGCCGGAAAAATGTTTTTAATTCCTGGAAAATGCGCACTTCGCGAGTTGCTTCAAAAAGTTCAACCGGTATGCCTGCATCACCAAGTCGATCTGCAAGCGGTCCAGAATTCCCTATAACTGCCATTACATCAAATTCGTTTTTCGGGAGATGGACCGCAAGATCATAAAGATAGCGCTGTGCGCCGCCCCAATGCGAGCGGGTTATCACGAATATTATTTTTTTCTTTTTATCTGCCACGGCGAGTAAGGGTTAGCAAAATTGTTTTGAGGATAATTGCTATATCAATAATGACACTTTGATATTTTATGTAATAAAGATCGTATTGAAGTTTTTCCAATGTTTCTTCGACGGTTCCCGCATATACTTGCGGCATGTTTATCTGTGCCCAGCCGGTTACTCCCGGTTTTATTAAGTGGCGCATGTCATAATGGGAGATCATAGTTTCTAAATGTTTTACGATTTCGGGACGTTCGGGACG
>JACQLG010000076.1 GCA_016204155.1 Candidatus Niyogiibacteriota bacterium
TATAAATTTTTTGCATTTATTTCATGCTGCTTCCGTATAAAAATTTCTGCGCGGCTTCTTTGTGTATACGTACCGCAAAAAGATACGTCCGCGTAATTGCAAACGCGGAAAACATGCTGGCGATAACTCCTATTCCTAATGTAAGCGCGAACCCCTTCACAATGCTCGTCCCGAACCAAAAAAGAATTGCGGATGTAATAATCGTTGAAATATTCGCGTCCCTGATTGAGGGCCAAGCGCGCCAGAATCCTTCGCGGAGCGCCGTATCCAAACTTTTACCCAACCTAATCTCTTCGCGCAGGCGCTCAAAAATAAGAATGTTTGCGTCAACCGCCATGCCTACTGACAGGATAAATCCGGTAATGCCTGCGGTGGTAAGCGTAATGCCTAAAATCTTGAAGATCAGAAGCGCAAATCCCGTATAGAACGCCAATGAAAAAATACCAACCAATCCGGGTAACCGATACCATACAAGAAGGAACACTGCAATCGCAATCAGCGCGTATATTCCGGCGTTGACTCCTTTTGCAAGAGCGCGAGCGCCAAGCGTCGGCCCGATATTTTGCTGAGAGATAAGGCTGATAGGAACGGGTAATGCCCCTGAATTTAAATTATTGACAAGATCACGCGCTTCTTCCGCCGTAAACTTCCCTGTTATTTGCGCCTGGCCCCCAGCGATCTCGTCTTGCACAACCGGAATTGATATCGGCGCTCCATCAAGATAAATCGCAATGGTCTTGCCGATATTATCTCGCGTCATTTCGCGAAATAGCGCGGCTCCGTCATCATTAAATTGAAGCGAAACCGATGGTCCGCCGAAGCCACCTTGCTGGCTCCCGAATGAAAGCGAAGCTTCTTTCAGAAAACGTCCGGTAAGCTCGCTATGAAGATAGAACAGATCGTCAGGAACTTGGACATCCGGATTTACAGGCGCGTCCTTTTCGATACCGAGATCCTTTAGCAGCGCGTCTACTTCCGCCTGCGGACGCTCTGTGCGAAACTCCAAAAACGGAGTCTGCCCGATTATCTGGATCGCCTGATTAATATCGAAAACGCCAGCAAGCTCCACGATCAGACGGTATTCATCTCCCGCATGATTAACCTGCACCAGCGGTTCGGTAACGCCGAAGAAATTAATTCGGCGCTCGATCACGTCCCGAAGCCCTTCCATTGCCTCATCGGCATCGCGTCCTGCAATAACCGATGTGTCGGCGCGATATACCAAATGCGTCCCGCCCTGAAGATCCAAACCGAGTTTAAACGGCAAAACGGCATATACAAGATAAGCACATACGAATGTAACTATAAGAATAGCGACTGCCGCAATGCGGGTTTGTATCATATATCGTATTCCAAAATTATTTCTGACGGCGAAGGAGTGAAATGCCTGCGAAGCGTTTTTATAACGAATTCTTTCTCTTTACCGTATTCCTCCGGCAAAATAAAGATATCTCCCATACTAATATCTTGATGATAATGTTTCAAGATAAATGAGTAATCCTCAATATTGACGGCAGTGCGCATGCCGAATTGCTTCCGTATAATATACAGCGGCGTCATTGAGAGGGCGTTGAAAAGAGAAGACGCGGAATCAGATTTTTTCGCGTCCACTCCTTCTTCGTAATCAAGAAATTTGCTTTGTGACCAGACCAAAAACGGATGCACATTCTTCTTTTTCAGCTCGCGCGAAAGGGTTCCGAACAAATCTTCTAGGGTTTTTTTCTTCTCCCATATGCGGATAACCCGTTTTGACGGACGGCGCTCCATGAGGCGCGCTGACCATGAGTGCGCGTGCTTCTGCGTATACCCAAGAAGCGTTTCGGTGAATGTCGTATCACGGAGATTCACAAATGCATGAAGGTCGCTTGAGATGGGATAGGTAATTTCTTTATGTGATAATGCCTGAACCAAATAATGTTCAAAACATCTGACGGTTTTATGGAAATATATCTGCGTAAACATGTTATAGCGCGCAAGCAGATAGTATTCAAACGCATGCACTCCACCTTCCGAGATGGTTGTTACATATCTGCCGTTCCGCTCCATGACGCCGAGATTTTTTACGAGCCACGACAAATCATAATTGCCGTAAGGCACGCCTGTAAAATATGAATCGCGCAAGAGATAATCCATCCGGTCAATGTCAATGTCGCCAGAAATCCACGATCGGACAAGCGTATGAAGAGGCTTTGCGTTTATCTTTGATGAAAAATGCTTCTGCCATGACTGCGGTATTTTTATGTTTTTATTGACAAGAGAAGCGATAATCTCGGCTTCTTCTTCTGACAATACCGCGTCTTTCCCTCCTGAAAGCGCCCAAATCAGAAAAACACTGTAATCTTCATGTTTTGCGCGGCGATTCTTTTCTTTATCTCCCATCCAATTCTTAGGAATCGCAAGAGTTTTGAGCGGCGGCATATGCGCTTCTGCCGCATGCGAAAAGGGCGCATGCCCAACGTCATGCAGAAGCCCCGCAAGCCGCATCATAAGAGATAAAAATTCTTTTTCTTTTTCAGAAAGCATCCGCGCAAGCACGGAAAATTGCGTATTGCCGAAAAATTGGTCCGCAAGAATGGTCGCCATATACATAGCGCCGAGCGAATGCGAAAACCGGTCATGCACCGCGCCGGGAAAGACAAGCGATACGAATGAGAGCTGCTTGATATGCCGAAGCCGCTGGACGAACGGGTGGTCAAGTACCCGCTTTTCTTTCTCTCCGAAAGAAATGATCCGATGGATTGGATCGTTTATTTTGTAGCGCATCTTATCTTTAGCGTACCAAAAAAGGAGGAAATAAAAAAGCTTCCAATTTTTTGACAGATTTAAGAGGACTATCTATAAAGAGGACTGTCTATAATGAATTAAAAATTTATGGCAAGAGGTTAAAAAAATGCAACCTTAAATATATTGGACACTCGGTGTTCCATAATTTATAATTCTACTATGAGAAACACCATCATAGCCCCTGGGGAACATTATCATATTGTGAATAGAGGCAACAATAAACAACTAATATTTTTAGACGACAGGGATCGATCAAGGTTTTTATTCCTCATTCTTTACTTTCAATCACCTACCGTTTTAAATAATATCCCTTATTACATCTCTCATTTTATTAAACACTCGGTGTTTAATATTTCTAAAAGCACAAAAGATGAAATAATAGAAAACCGGTATGTTGAATTAATAAATTTTGCGCTTATGCCAAACCACTTTCATCTCACTGTTCAAGAATTAAAAGAAAATGGGATCGCACGATATATGCAACGTGTGCTTAATGGATATACGAAATACTTTAACACAAAATA
>JACQLG010000077.1 GCA_016204155.1 Candidatus Niyogiibacteriota bacterium
GATCTGAAGATGTGGTCATATGAAGAAGACGAATTAAAAAAAGCTGAAAAAAATAAGCAAGAGAAATTATGGAATTCTGCCCTGGAATTTTTAAAGATAAAGGATCTTAATACGCCAGCTTCTATTGTCGAGCAATACCTTGCGGATAAAGAAACGGAACAAAATCTTACTTCTGATGAGGCGGGAGAAATTAAAAGAAGGGTGAAAGAAGAACTCGAAGCAAAGACAGTAAAGGAGAAAGAATGATCTTGACGACACATATTTTAGGAGCAGCAGCAGTTTTAACAAGGCCGTTCTGGAGTGCGCATCCCGTATTGCTGTTTGTGGGGGCAGTTGTGTCACACTACTTATTGGATGCAATACCGCACCGGGATTATGAACTTACATCTGTCATCAAGGATGGTGAGGGCCACAACGCAAGAGTCATCGGTATTGACAACAAAAAAGTTCTGCACGACTTCACACGTGTTTTTGTTGACGGAATCGTCGGTGTAGTGGTGCTATTTTTTATGGCAAGGCCTGAATTGACTTTTTTTTCACTTCTGCCTTTCATCGCTATTACCATCGGTGCAGTTCTGCCTGATGCATTACAGCCGGCATTCTGGCTATGGCAGAAGTTCCCGATGACCTATATTCATCGCTTTCATACATGGATCCATACGTCGCACGAACCGCGCCCAATGATAGGCTTCAGCATCCAGGGCATCTTGATAGCCATCTCATTGTTTGTTCTTTCATTATAAAACTCCATTGCATAGATGGAGTTTTCATTTTAATGAGGTTATTCAAGGAAAAGGTTCTCTCTATTGTCTCAAAAATCCCTCGCGGGCGCGTTTTTACATACAAAGAAGTTGCAAAACGCGCAGGAAGCCCGAAAGCATATCGCGCAGTGGGGAATATCCTCAATAAGAATCATAATCCGAAGATCCCTTGCCATCGCGTTATTCGTTCTGACGGCAGAATCGGAGGATATAACAAAGGCGTTATCCACAAGCATCGCTTGTTGCAAAAAGAAGGAGTTATGCTATAGTTCTATCAATTTAGCACTATGTAGAAATTAGTCGAATGTTATTATGGGTTATTAAATTAAATATGCTCATGAGCGAAAGCAACGATTTTGTTGCTTTTTTTGTAGACGCATATATTTTATGTCGCAGTTGATTGATCCTATAGACGAGAAAGAATATGATTTTGCGGTTGCGCGATTGCGCGATTTTTTTAGAGAGAAGGGATTTGTAGAAGTGCCCGTTCAGCATCGGCTTTCTATTCTTGCGGCCTATGAAGACCCATTCAATTAACTTTTTCCCCCGATCGGGAGGCGGCATCGGGATTACGCGTATGATCCGCGCATTCAAGTTCCATGGGCTCATGCCTGATTTTTTGGAGGCGCATTAGTCGAAAATCGAAATCAAATATGTATCAATGATGCGTTGTTCAAGGTCGTAGAAATGCTTGCCTTCGTTACGGAGTTTTGCGGCAAGTTCCCGCCCGACAAACCTCCAGTGCCACGGTTCGAATTGATAGTAAGCGTTATTTTCGGGGTAGGAGAGAGTAAAGCCGAATTGGTACGCATTGACGTTGAGCCAAACATATGCGGGCGTGTTTTTAAACTCATTCAAATTTGATTGAGTTGCATCCGTCGTAAAATCAACCGCAGTGCCTAATTGGTGTTCCGAATATCCTTGGTCCGCCGAGAACTGATTTGCGCCTGAGCCATACGTGGTCGTGTATGCATATTTTAATTCCGCCTGTGTACCGAACGAACGATATGCCGAAACAATGCGGATATCAATATCCGCATTGTTTGCGGAATCCATAAGGGCGTTAAGAAAGAGTGCGGTATTTTTAAGAATGTAGAGTGGTTTTTGAGGTTCGTAGAGATGAATATCAGCAATAGCCGTAAGTTCTTTCGGCATATAATTTTCATTCAAAAAATATACCCGCGAATATTTTTTTAAGAGCTCAGGATCCAACTCGCTTAATTTTTCAAGAACGCCCACCGTATTGGTAATGCCTTCCATCTGAGCGGCAAGGAAGTTCATCCGTGCCTGCTCTTCAGTAAGTTTTTGTTGAAGGGTATCGCGTTCATGTTTAAGCGCTTCTATATATTCGCTGAGATTTTTTGTGGTGGATGCAAGTTCTGTTTTTGTTTCGGTAAGTTCTTTCTCAAGAGTTGAGGCATGTTGCGAGAGGCGATAGTGGCGGTATTCCAAATATCCAAGGGCGCCTAGCAAAAACACAAGAAGAACAAGTAAGGAAATGATTCTTGAGCGCTGTGGCATATCTCAAATTATATCACGTAGAATCTTGTGTTGATCGGTCCTTAAAATTGTGTTAGATTGGAAGATATTCCGCAGTAGCTCAGCGGTAGAGCAGCGCGCTGTGAATAAATTAGTTCAATTTTCATGGTATGATCAGTAGTGTATGCCAAAAGAAAAACGAACATA
>JACQLG010000078.1 GCA_016204155.1 Candidatus Niyogiibacteriota bacterium
AAATTGACTCTAATAATAATAGAAGTACTTTTGTAAGAATTTTATAAAAAATTTTTACACTTTGCGGTCGATGTTTGTTGATTAATTTCTTTTTTATTTTTATGGCGAAACGGAGAAAGAAAGCAGTAAAGAAGAGCTCGAAGAAAAGAGGAAAGAAAAAGAGCAATAAAAAGAAGAGCTCGCATCGGCGAAAGAAGAGATAAAACTCTTTCAAAAAGGCGCCCCGACTTTTGTCGGAGGCGCCTTTTTGTAGTAGAATAGAAATATGAAAGTTCGACTATACGGCAAAAATGTCGATATAACGGAGTCAATGAATGCGCTTATTACAGAGAAATTAGTAAATCCTGTCAAGCGTCTACTCCCGAAAATTGATAAAAAAATGGATATGCAGTTTGATATTGAAGTGCGCAGACGTACTGTAAAAGATGACGACGTCCGATGGTTGTGCGAAATAAACATTGTAGTTCCGGGAAGGCGCCTTCCGCTTCGGGTAGTCGCGCAAGGCCCGTCTTTCCAAGGAGCGGTTGATGCGGCGAAAGATATGGCGGAACAGCGTATAAAAAAATTCAAAGGAAAACAAAAGACTAAGACTCTCCGCGGCGCGCGAAAATTCATGAGCCGCATGCGTCCCAGTATCCCATAATGAGTTTTCTCAAAAAAATATTTGGCGATTCAAATGAACGCGCCATAAAAGATCTTTTGCCGATCGTTGCGTCTGTAGGCGAGCGCGAAGGCAAGTTTAAGGTTCTTTCCGATGAAGCGCTCCGGAATACAACGGATGAATTCAAGCAAAAGATTGCGGACGGCGCGTCTCTTGATGATATACTGCCTGACGCGTATGCCGCAGTCAGGGAAGTTGCCCGCCGAACCATCGGCCAGCGCCATTTTGATGTGCAGGTACTGGGAGGAATAGCGCTTCATCAGGGGCGCATTACCGAGATGAAAACAGGCGAAGGGAAAACGCTTGTTGCAACGCTGCCTCTTTATCTTAATAGTTTAACCGGCAAAGGATGCCATTTAGTAACGCCGAATGAATATTTAGCGCGGGTTGGAGGCGGCTGGATGGGGCCTATCTATCATGCGCTTGGCGCATCGGTCGGCGTTATTGCGCACGATTTTTCGGCTCTCTACGATCCGCAGTATACCGATACCCACGATCATGGCGATGACCGTTTAAATCATTGGCGGAAAGTATCACGTAAAGTTGCGTATGATGCGGACATTACGTATGCGACAAATAATGAGATAGGGTTTGATTATTTGCGCGATAATTTAGCGCAGACTCCCGACGGAATGGTCGCGCGAACCCTCCATTTTGCGGTGATTGATGAAATTGATTCTATTTTGATTGATGAAGCGCGAACGCCATTGATAATTTCTGCTCCTGACCAAGAGTCAGGGGCGCTGTATCGCACGTTTTCGAAGGTTACTCCGCGTCTGGAGGAAGGCGTTGATTATACTATTGATGAAAAAATGAAATCGGTCTCAATTACCGAGCTTGGGATCGATAAAGTGGAGCGGATGCTTAAAATAAAAGATATTTATTCGGAAGGCGGGATCCGTTATGTCCATCATTTAGAGCAGGCATTGCGGGCTCAATCTCTTTATCATCGCGATAAAGATTATGTAATCAAGGACGGCGAGGTTATCATTGTTGATGAGTTTACCGGGCGTTTGATGCCGGGACGCCGATGGTCTGACGGCCTACACCAGGCGGTAGAGGCGAAAGAAGGGGCTGCGGTCCAGAAAGAATCGCGCACAATGGCCTCAATTACATTCCAGAATCTTTTTCGGATGTATGAAAAACTTTCTGGCATGACAGGTACGGCAGCGACATCTGCCGAAGAATTCGCGCGCGTCTACAACTTGGATGTGCTTATTATCCCGACCAATGAACCGCTTGTTCGCAATGATCTTCCCGATCGGATCTATCAAAACGAAAAGGGAAAGTGGACAGCTGTTGTGCGCGAAGTAAAAGAGAGGCATACAAAGGGCCAGCCGGTATTGTTAGGCACCACATCCATCGAGAAAAACGAATATGTTTCCGCCATTCTTAAAAAAGAAGGCATTGCGCATGAAATGTTAAATGCAAAAAATCATGAACGGGAAGCACAGATAATTGCGCAGGCGGGACGCGAGGGTGCCGTAACCGTTGCGACAAATATGGCAGGCCGCGGCGTGGATATCATCTTGGGCGGCAACGCGCAAGATGACCCTGGGCAAAGTCGAAGGGTTAAAGAATTGGGGGGACTTTTTGTTTTGGGGACCGAGCGGCATGAAGCGAGGCGCATTGATAACCAGCTTCGGGGGCGCGCGGGGCGGCAGGGGGACCCGGGCGAGACGCAGTTTTTTGTCTCTCTCGAAGATGACCTTATGCGTATATTCGGGCCCGACCGCATTAAGCGCATGATGGGGACATTCGGCATTCCTGAAGATGTGCCGATTGAACATAATTTGATTTCAAAAGCCCTTTCTTCCGCGCAGGAAAAAATAGAGGGATTTAACTTTGATGCGCGCAAGCACTTGCTTGAGTATGATGACGTGTTGAACCGTCAGCGGAAATCATTATACGAGATGCGTAAAGATTTCCTTATGCGCGCGCCTTCCGATATTTTTGAGAAAGCGAAAGAGATGATACAAGATGAAGTTGAAAGCATTATTTCAACCCATACGCAGAATAATTTTCCGGAAGAATGGAACATCGAGGAAATATATGAAAATCTCCGTGCCCGCTTCGGTGTTGAGAAAGATGCGCATTCCAAATTGCTTGAGATGCAAAAAAGCGGCAAGCGGTTGGAAGAGATCCGTAGAGATATTCTTACATACGTGCACGGAATGTGGTTAGATATGTATGACGCGCGCAAAAAAGAACTGGGCGAAGACGCCTTCGCGAATCTTCTCCGCGCTTATACTCTCCAGATCATTGATATGAGCTGGGCAAATCATTTGGAAGCAATGGAATATATGCGCTCATCCGTCAGACTCCGCGCTTACGGCCAGCGCGATCCGCTGATAGAATATAAAAATGAAGGCATCCGCATGTTTCGCGAAATGCAGGGCGCGATCCGTATGCACTTGTCGCATATCGTATTTCGGGTAGGATCAAATCCGCCGATTAAACAGCAAAATCTCCAAACACAGCATCCTTCGGCACCGATACCGCCAGGAGGTAGTAAAGGAATACCCGCCTTCGCTAAAGATTCGGCGGGTTCTCAATTTGGTGATTCCGCTAAAAGCGGAAACCAAATTGGAAAAGTAGGTCGCAACGACCCATGCCCGTGCGGAGCGAAAAAAGTTGATAACAGTCCGATCAAGTTCAAACATTGTCACGGTAAGAGCTAGCGGGACACTACGCGGGAATGGGCAAAAAAGTATAAAAAAGTGAAAATAAATAATTGTCTTTTCATTTCAGATAAGTTATAATTCAAACATATGAAAAAACATAAAGAAACAATCTATCAATATGAGGTAATTTTTGATCCGAACGGAGGGGGGTACACGGTAACGGTGCCCAAGCTTCCGGGATTGGTCACAGAAGGTGATAATTTAAAACAGGCGCGAGAAATGGTAAAAGATGCTATTCGATGTTGTCTTGAGGCATTACTCAAGGATCGCACAACCTTTTTGCATCAGTCGCATCGTGAAAAAATAAAAGTTTCCGTGTAATTCATGGCGAAACTGCCGCGCATACCTTCTCTCTTGGTGATCCGAGCTCTCAAACGGGCTCGGTTTTATGAATTTCATCAATCGGGCAGCCACATTCAACTGCGCAATGTCGATAAGCCAGCATTGCGAGTGACTATTCCTTTTCATCGTAAAGATCTTACGCCAAAAACACTCAAATCAATTGTAAAGCAAGCAAGTCTTAGTATTGGTGAATTTTTGAAATTACTTTAATAATTTCCTACTAAAATTGTACACCAAGCGTTGATAGCGGTTTATAAATAATTTCCCATTCGCATCACATATCAAAAAGTATCATGGTGTATAATATAAAAAGCGAGGCCCACCAATAGAGATGGGCAGAGATATGAAAAAAATCAAAAGAATAATCTTATTTCGTTTTCATGACCATTTCGATGTGTGTAAAAACCACATTGAGATTTTAAAACGGTATAATCCCGGCATAAAAATATACGGACTCTATGGCGGGACAAAAAAGAATTTTTCGAAAGCTAAAAAATTACCGCTCAAGCACGTATGGAATATTCCTTTAGATGATCCCCACTGGAAATGGGTGAATGGTGATCTTTGCGTGCGGTGGTGGTTCAAGGATTTTGGGAAAAAGCTTTCTTTCGACGTCCTGCATATTATCGAGTGGGACCTCATACTTCTTAAATCGTTAGAGAAGCAATTTTCGCACATGAAAGACGGGGTTGCAATTACGGGGGTGCTGCCAATGGCAAAAATTTACAATACATGGGATTGGATTGCTCCGAAACGCGGCCGAGAAGAATGGCTTAGGTTGAAAAAATATGTTACGCGTAAATTCGGTTATCGGAATACACCCGTTGCAGGAGTGTTTGGAGGCGCCTCAATGTCGCGAAATTTTCTTGAGAGATACGCTCGGGAAGAAATTCCAAGCTGGTGCAACGATGAAGTTCGCCTGCCGCTTTTTGCGCAGTCTTTCAAAATGCCCGTTCATGATACAAAACTGCGGAGCAAATTTTTTACTGCATCGGGCCATAAAGTATTTCCGCCAGCCGCCGTGTATAAAAATTTTAAAAAGGGAGTAAGCGTATTCCATCCGATCAAGGCATCGTTGCAACTTGATGCCATCTTTAAAATCAAAAGCGGTCTCCCATTCGTATAGTACATCAAAAAAGTATCATGAGGAATGAGAATATGAAAAAGACGAAATTTAAACCGAAACAAGGACAGATTGATTACACTAATGCGCGCTGGGCGCCAGTAATGAACTGCGTTGTTAAGTACCGCGATAAAATTCTGATAGTGCGCAGAAGCAAAGAATTGAATTTCTATCCCGGCTATTGGAATGGCATTTCCGGCTTCTTAGACGACAAGCGAAGTTTTGCACAGAAGGTCAAAGATGAGCTTCAAGAAGAATTGGGGATATCGAGCAGAATGATTAAAAAGATTCGGTTATGCGAGATATTTCATCAAGAAGCGCCGCAATATAAGAAAACATGGATCGTTCATCCTGTTTTGGTTGAAGTCAATACGGATAAGGTTAAATTTAATTGGGAGGCGAGCAATTATAGATGGGTAAGATTGAATAATGCTCGGAAATTGAAGTTATTGCCGGGATTTGATAAAGTTTTAGAAAAAGTATCCCCGTGGATTACTCCAAAATAAAACCAAAAGTGTCATAGTGGGAAAAATTTTTATGAAAAAGAAAAAACGAGAAGAAAATCCGTTTGAAAAGAAAATCGTCGCAAATGAGTGGGTGAAAATTGTAGAAGATACCGTCCATGGGGGGTGGAGAAAAAAGGATGTATACCCCCGTCTTTTTAAGTGGTCACGGCAGTTCAAAAACAAGATAATAGTAGAAATAGGATCGGGCCAAGGCGTGTGTTCTTCAAAGATTAATTTTCGACAAAATAAATATATAGGGATTGAACCTTCGCGCTGGCTTCTTGCCAGGGCGCGCGCATTATATGGGCACAAAAGAAGAAAGTTTCTTGGGGGTGATGCATATTCTTTGCCCTTACGTTCAAAAAGCGCAGATGCGGCTTTCAGCATTAACGTGTGGTTTCATCTGAAAAATATTAAAAAGGCCTGTTCTGAATTACGTCGTATATTAAAACCGCTTGGAGAATTTTATATTATTACTGCAAATCCCGGCGCATATGAAGTATGGGAGTCCTTCTTTACTCGCTATCAAAAAAAGGGTAAAATGCTCAGTGGCGAATTTTATCATCCTGTAAGCAATCTATCTTTAAATATTTTTTACTTCCATTCATTGAGTGATATTGTTGGCGCGTTTGAGAAGAATGATTTGATTATTATCGATATAGAAACATTTAGCGTTATGAAGAAGGACACTACCCATCGTTGCTATGTCGGCATTAAGGGATATGCGAAATGAAAATAAGGATAAAAATTGCAGGAAAAATTCGTGTGGTATTTATTAAATTCAATAAGTAACAGAGATGTCACGGGGCGTAGAGATGATAAAATAATCTTATGGAGAATCAAAATCAACATCTTCATGAAGTAGCGATTACTGCCATTGTAGTAAAAGATGGAAAATATTTGATTACAAGACGGTCGCCGAATAAAAAGCGATTTCCTGGGATGTGGACAGTGCCGGGCGGGAAAATGGACACAAGTGATTATCTGCAATTACCGAAAGATACGGAACATTATTGGTATAATGTGCTGGAACGAACGCTGCGCCGCGAGGTAAAAGGAGAAGTTGGAATTGATATAGATAATATTGAGTATGTGACGAGTCTAGCCACCGTTCATACTGACGGAAGTCCATCGTTGGTAATATCGTGTATGGCTGATTATGCAGGCGGCAACATTACCCTGAAGCCCGACGAATCTGATCAGTATGCGTGGGTAAGTTTGGAAGAAGCTAAAAAATATCAGTTAATTGATGGTATTTACGACGAATTGGTTATGGTTGAAAATAAGCGAAACGGCAAGAAGTCAGAATGGCAGAGATTTAGATAACCCCTGTGGTTGCGGCAAGAAATATAAGAGGTGTCATGGGACATGAGGAATAGAATACTTACAAAATTGATACATACGATTCTTCAGATTTACTGGTTTGTAT
>JACQLG010000075.1 GCA_016204155.1 Candidatus Niyogiibacteriota bacterium
AGCTTGAAAAAGCAATAGAATTTTTAAATAATAGATAAAAATATGGAGGTTATTTTATTACAAGATGTACCGAATATAGGTCTGAAAGACGATGTAAAAAACGTCAAAGACGGTTTTGCGCGGAATTTCTTATTCCCGAAAGGCATTGCGGAGCTTGCGACGCCCCAGGCGCTTAAAGCCCATTGGGAAAGAAAAACACAGGCCGCAGCGGCAAGAAATGAGGAAGAAATGCTATTACGCATGGCTTTTCTGGAACTCAAAGACGCGCCGATAGAAATTCGCGCAAAGACGACTGAAAAAGGCGGCCTATTCAAAAAGATAGGAAAAAAAGAGATCATAGATGCGGTTGCGAAAGCTGGATTTTCCGCTCTGAACGAGAACGACATTGTTCTTAAAGAATCTATTAAAACCGCAGGTGAGCACGCCATCACGATACAGCGAGGAGATATTTCAACGACAATAAAAGTTAATATTGTTAAAGATGAAGCATAGTACCAATGTAATATTCGCGATATAAGATTTACGATGGCTCGATATATTTTTGTCATAGGCGGCGTTATGTCAGGAATCGGTAAAGGTGTCTCAACCGCTTCTATCGGCAACATCCTTCAGAGTTATGGTTTTAGCGTAACAGCAATAAAAATTGACCCGTATCTCAATGTTGATGCGGGAACCATGAATCCCATTGAACACGGCGAAGTCTTCGTGACCGAAGACGGGCTTGAATGCGATCAGGATATCGGAAACTACGAGCGGTTCTTGGGGCAGGCAATGTTCCGCCATAATTATATGACGACGGGACAGGTATACCAGTCAGTTATCGCAAAGGAGCGCGCAATGTATTACGGCGGAAAATGCGTAGAAGTTGTCCCGCATATCACGGGCGAGATAATTGATCGGATAGAGCTTGCTGCGCGGAAAACAAAATCCGACTTCGTACTTATTGAAATCGGAGGCACGGTAGGGGAATATCAGAACAATATTTTTCTTGAAGCGGGGCGTATGATGAAATTGCGCGCTCCCGAGAAAGTTATGTTCGTTATGGTAAGCTATCTGCCGGTCCCGAAAATGATCGGAGAGATGAAAACAAAACCGACCCAGCATGCGGTGCGCATCCTTAACAGTGCTGGAATCCAGCCCGATATCATTCTTGCGAGAAGCGATTATCCGATTGACGCGCCTCGCAAGCAAAAAATCGCGATTTTTTGCAATATCGGCGAAGATGACGTTATCTCGGCTCCTGATATTCACAGCATTTATGAAATCCCCGTTAACTTTGAAAAAGATAATTTAGGAAAACAGATTTTATCAAAATTCGGGCTTACGCGCAGGCGCAGCAATATGCGTGACTGGCGGACATTGGTAAGACGCATCAAAAATGTAAAGAAGACCGTGCGCATCGCAATTGCGGGTAAATACTTCACAACCGGCAAATTCATGCTTTCTGATTCATATATTTCCGTTATTGAAAGCGTGAAGCATGCCGCATGGCGTCTCGGATATAACCCTGATATCCACTGGATTGATGCGGAAGAATATGAAAAAAAACCCGCAAAAATACGGGAGTTGAAAAAATTCGACGGCATTATCGTCCCCGGAGGGTTCGGCTCGAGAGGTGTTGAAGGAAAAATAAAAGCAATCAAGCTTGCGCGCACCAAACATATTCCGTATCTCGGACTTTGCTACGGGATGCAGCTGGCGGTGCTGGAATTTGCGCGGAACGTCGTGGGATTGAAAAAGGCGCACACAACAGAGATCGATCCCAAAACGCCGCACCCGGTAATAGCGACCATGCCGGAACAGGAAACGCATATGAAGCAGAAAGAATATGGCGGATCAATGCGGCTCGGAATGTATCCGTGCGCCCTTAAAAAAGAAACCGTGAGTTTCCGCGCATATGGCGAAAAGAATATTTTTGAACGGCATCGGCACCGCTATGAAGTCAATAATGAATACCGAGAAAAACTGGAACAGGCGGGACTCGTTATCGCGGGAGTTAATCCGCAGCGGAATCTTGTTGAGGTGATAGAACTCCCGAAACACCCCTTTTTTGTAGGGACGCAATTCCATCCGGAGTTTAAATCAATGCCGCTTTGTCCCCATCCGCTTTTCCGAGGATTTTTGAAGGCGGCAATAAAAAGAAATAAAAAGAGATAGCTTGTTTGCTATACAACGGAGACTGTTTTTACTTTTTGAGTGTCACCGTTGAATTTAATTTTCCGCTTTTTGCCGAATGTAACGGTGCCCTTCGTAAGTGAAAAAAGCGTATGGTCTTTTCCCATGCTTACATTTTTGCCTGGGTGGAATCGTGTCCCGCGCTGGCGTATGATAATGGCGCCCGGATGGGCTTTCGCGCCGTCAGACAATTTTACTCCCAGATATTTTGGTTTTGAATCGCGCAGGTTCTTTGATGATCCTTGCGCTTTTGTATGTGCCATAGTAACATTAAATTCGAAAATCCGAAATTCGGATTTACTTTATACTTTATTATGATATCTCAAAACCTAAAAAATATCAAGAGTTGGATAGGGGATAATAAAAGCGACCTTGTGCTTGCTATGAGCTTTTTCCTTATTGCCATAATCAGCTTTGGGCTGGGACGGATTTCTATTTCAATTCAAAATCCGGGAATTCGTACACCGATTCGCGTAGAAGAAAATGCTAATCCGTCCGAAACAATAAAAGAAAAGGGAAGTAATACAGCCCTTTTATATGTGGGCTCTAAAAATGGCGCTGTATACCATTTGCCCTCATGTTCCGGCGCAAAACGCATTGCAGAAGAAAATAAAATATGGTTTTCTTCTCGCGAAGAAGCGGAATCTCTTGGGTATAGGCCCGCAAAGAATTGCGAAGGACTGTAAAACATTATTCCAAATCTTCTGGATCTATTTTTTTGCGGCGCATTAAAAGCGATTCGGTTGTTTTTTTGCGGAGAAACGCTTCTTCGTGAAGGCGTATTTGTGTTTGAGAGGGGAGAGAAGGAAGAATCTTTTCGAGTTTTTTATGATCAGCCGTAAGTATTTCTTCCCATTTGCCGATTGCATCCAATGCCGATTTTGCTTTTTCTACATCATATATATCCTGTTCGCGAAGATTTCTTGTTACATATCCTTCATTCCCAAACAGGCGGCTAAACCCTTTGTTTTTCATAAATCCTAATAAAATGGCCTGCAGTTCCATCATACGTTCGTTACTTGCCGCATGCGCAGATTTAATCCCTATATACTCTGAAAGCGCGTCTTTGGCCGCTTTTTCGTCTATGTCAACAGAAATGTCTTTTTTTTGATACAAATAGCTCCACATAGGGCAAATTTTATTATATGGATGCATAGCACAGAGGGGAGATGATTTTGCGGGCCAGTCGTTGTTTTTTATATGCTCTTCAATCGTATGAATCATCACCAAAATGCGCCTCTTTGTTTCTTCAAGATCTTCGGAAGTCCGTGATGTTACGAGCGTCTCTCCATGCTGGAGAAATTGAAGCGTAAGCCTTATTTTTTTGTCCCGAAGATGCGGCCATCGAGCAAGCGCGCCTAAGTGATATATTGCAAGCTGTAAATTCTTATCCGCATGATCTTGCGCGGGCATTCTTCGGGCTGTTTTGTAATCAATAATTTCATACGTGTTATCATCAAGCTTATCTATGCGGTCAATAATGCCGGAGAGCGTATGGGTTTCGTTCGTTTCGGGATCGATGAAAGGCGCTTCAAACCGCATTTCCAATCCTAAAATAGTGAAATTCCATGCAGGATTTTTTTTATAGAAACGTGAAAGCATGAGAATTCCGTTTTGATGCATTGCGTCTTTTTCGTAATCGTCTTTGAATTCCACCTTTGCAATTCGCTCTTCCCAGCGTTTGTTATAAAAATTTATTACTTCGTCTAAGGTAGGGAAGAGCGGGCTTTTCTTGAACTGGAAATTAAGCGCTTCATGGACCGACGTACCCAAAGCAGCTTCTTTCGTCTTCGGAAGCTTATTTTTATCCAACACAATATATTTAAATAAATACGGACACCGCAGAAACTGTTCAAGCGATGAATATGAGATACGCATTACTTTATTGTAAAAAATAAAACCCTGGGGCGCGAGGGGTTTATCAGAGGAGGGAAGAAAGTACTCTTCATATATACAGGGACGGACAATGTAGATTTTACGACGTTCGCTTTCTCTTCTTTACGGTGCCGCCGCCGGATTCGCTTTCTCTATCTGCTCTTTAAGCGGTTCGAATATAAATGTAAGAAAAATATTCCAAACATACTCCACAGGCGTTTTTAATACATTATTCCAGATTACCAGCGCCCATTTCCATATAAACTGAAAATTATCCCGTAAGGTCTGATTATTCATTATGGATGTCAAAGATACGCCAAGCAAACTCAAAATAACGACAAACAATAACAATATAATAATGATTTGTATAATACCTTTTTGCATATTCTTATTATACCATAACAACTAAATTACAGATAGCTTAAAGGGTTCAAATAGCCGTTTGGAGGCGAAATGGGCAGATAGAGAGGCACGCCGCATATTTTGCTGATAATAGAGGAATTTTGCACCGCCTGGGAAGCAAACACCGCGTAGTGAAGATGGGGACCGGTTGAATAGCCAGTACTGCCGGAATAACCAATGCGCTGGCCGCGCGTGACGCTCTCCCCTTCACGTAGCGTTATTTTTGAAAGATGCGCATACAGTGTCGAAAGATTGTTTGGATGGTCAATCAATATCCATTTGCCGTATGATACGCTTCTGCATTGCGTATCAGTATCTCCCACCGCGCGAACAATTCCGCTTTCTGAAGCAAAAGTCTGTGATCCGGTTGTCGCACGAAAATCAATGCCGTTATGCCCTTTGCTGTTATATATTTGCGGGTTCTTGGTCGCAAAATCAGTGTTCCCAAAAAACTGGGTTACGCAATTCGCTTTCCCCTGCCCGCCCGCAAAACATGATTCCAGAGCAATGTCTTCCAATGGCCATCCAAGAACACCGGAACGCGCTCCCGGCAGCGATGCCGGATCAATCGTAATACGGATTTCTTCCTCAATGTTCCGGATTTCTTCTTCAAGCGCATCTTTCTTTTCCAAGCGATCGTCAAGAAGTTCCCGATATTCGTCCTCCTTTTCTTTTGTTGCTTTCAATAAATACGCTTTTTCATCACGGGTGGTTTTTTCAATTGCATTCCTGTCTTGAAGCTCTGTGGAGAGCGCCGCAAGATTTTGATGTTCCTCTGCGCGAGCCGCAATCTCCTCCTCAAATTCCAATTTCGAGATGCGAAGATCCGCTAATTCCTGCTGAGTAAGATATTGGAGCGTATTAAAATAGTGAAGCGTTGAGAAAAAATCGGAAAGCGACGCATTCGCAAGGAGCACTTCTATAAGACTCTGTGATGAATTCTCATTGATCTCCCTGATAAATGCCGCAAGACGGACTCTATCCTCTTTGATCTTTTCTTCTTTCTCTACTATCTCAATCGATAATTTTTCTATAAGCGCTTCCGTGAAATCAATGCGGCGTTCGGTAATGACAATGTCTGCCTGGAGTTTTTTTATAATAGTATTGAGACGCGCCACCTCGCTTGAGAAAGTCCGAACCTCTCTTTCGGTCTCCGTAATAGTTCGCTGGTATTCCTTAATCTCCGCTTCAAGCAATTCGATCTCTTGGCGATGATCCTGAATGGCAGTACGGAGTTCATCGATACGTGCAGCATCAAGAGAATAAGGCTCCATGATGAAAAGACCGAGCACTGCCAGGGAGCAGACTAACAATTGGATATATGTTTTCAGCATATTACGATTCTAGTAATGTTGCCGCATATTCCAGGCGCTTGAGCACTGTTTTCTTCCCCAAGATCTCTGCGACTTCAAAGAGCCCGGGAGAGGCCTTCTTTCCCGTGAGCGATACGCGAAACGGCCATAACACCTCTTTTTTTGCATGTTGCCCGGCATATTCCAGAACTTTTTCCGAAATAACGTCTTTCGTAAAATTACCCGCGCTGCACCCTTCAATAATTTTCTGAATCGAGCGCAGATGGGAAGCAATACGGACCGTATCAGAAAATCCACCCATCAGTACCTCCTTTTTTACAAGCGGTTCCTCAAAAAAATAACCGATTCGATCACCGATATCCTGCAGGCTTCCCAAGCGTTCTTGTTCAAGAATTACGATCTTTCCCCACCAAAGTCCATCGGATTCGGCCTGCTTTCGCCACTCATCTTTCAAATACGGCAAAAGGAGATTTGCGAGCATGCCTACATTCATCTGCCGAATATATACGCCGTTCATCCATTTCAATTTTTCCGGATCAAATATTGCTCCTCCTCTCTGAACGGCATGAAGCGAAAAAATGCCGATAAGCTCTTCCCGGCTGAATATTTCCTCCTCTTGTCCCTTGCCTCGCTCCCCTGCTTTTTGTTTTTTGGGATGCCACCCCAAAAGAGCCAAAAAATTTATCATGGCGTCGGGCAGATATCCTTCTTTCTGATATTGGGAGATTGCCACAGCGCCATGGCGCTTTGATAATTTTGAACGATCTTTTCCTAAAATAAGCGGGAGGTGTGCATAGCTAAACAATTCGGTATGCCCCAATGCACGGGCTAAGAGTATTTGTTTTGGCGTATTAGGTATGTGGTCCTCCCCTCTGATAACATGGGTTATCCCGAGGTCAATATCATCAACAACGGTCGTAAAATTATACAGCGGGGAATCAATATCTCTTGCAACAGAAAAATCGCCTAATATTTTTGGGTCAAAGGATATGTTCCCGCGTATTTCATCATGAAAGACGACCGGCGCGGTCTCCATATTTTTAAACCTCAAAATACCTCCTCCAAGAACCGCATCTCTATCTTTGCATCTGTGCATGGGTGTTTGCTTATTCTTTATCAGTTCCTCCCGTTCCTGCGCAAGCTCTGCGGACGTATGAGAACACCGGAATAATATCCCCTCTTCTAATAATTTTTGCAAATGTTTTCTATATAATGCCGTACGTTCCGATTGGCGAATGCTGTCATCCCATGATATTCCAAGCCATAAAAGATTCTTTTTAATATCCTCCTCAAATGCCTTGTCGGAACGTTTCTTGTCAGTATCGTCAATACGAAGAATGAACGCGCCTCCCTCCTTTTTTGCAAAAAGATAATTAAAGAGCGCGCTTCGCGCCGTGCCAACATGAAGCGGCCCTGTAGGACTTGGGGCTATGCGTACGCGTAGTGACATAGAGCATCAGGAGGCATGTTCTAATGCTAACCGTATAATTTCGCGCGCTATTTTATCAGCGGCGTCCGGCCGCGAAAAATTCTTTGCCGATTTCTTCATGCGTTCACGCAATACCTTATTTTCTATGATCCGAAACGTTTCTTCAAACAGCAGATGAGGCAAAAGATTATTTTCCTCAATGACAGCCGCCGCGCCCGTGTGGCCGTATGCATAGGCATTTCTGCGTTGATGGTCTTGGGCCGCATGAGAAAGAGGAATAATAATCGCTGGAGTCCCCCATGCCGCAAGCGTAAAAATTGATCCTGCGCCAGCGCGTGAGATCGCGATGTCTACGATACTCGAAAGGTTGCGCAGCTCCGCCTCGTTTAAAAACGCAACCGGATGATAGCGGCTTTTGGAAGGATTATTTTCAAGAATAATTTCGGCACGCGCCGTCACCTCCTTGATGTGCGCTGCCCCAGTCTGATGAACGATCTGGGCTTTCTTTAAAAAATCGGGAAGTATTGAAAGAACGGTTTCATTTAATTTCAAGGCTCCTTGCGACCCTCCCATGACAAGTATCGTCGGGATATGCTTCTCAAGACCGAATGAGGCATATGCGCCCTCCGGATTTCCTCCTGTGACAGCATGGCGGACCGGATGGCCGGTAAGCGCGGTTTTTTTCTTTGGGAAAAATGAGGCGCTTTCAGGAAATGAGATCGCAATACGCCTCGCAAAACCGGAAGCCCATACATTTACGCGCCCCGGGACCGCATCGGATTCATGAATTATTACCGGAATCGAGAACAGGCGCCCCGCAAGAAGCGCGGGAAAACTTGCGTACCCCCCCTTCGCAAAAATAACATCCGGCAGCGTGATAAAAATATAAAAGATTGCGGCGATAACCCCCAGACCTGTTTTTAAGGCGTCAAAAAAATTAAGTAAAGAAAAATACCTTCTCATTTTTCCGGCGGGAACCCACCGAAACCCGATGTTCTCCTGGCGAAGAAGATTCCTGTCGTAGGATGTCGTAGAAAGCAGTACCGCGTCAACTTCTATAATCTGATATTCATCTGCAATAGCGCGGAGCGCTCGATGTACGGCAATGATAGGGTAAAAATGTCCTCCTGTTCCTCCTCCTGCGAATAAAATTTTCATATATATGTATTATGCTTTGGCGTAGCGTGAAATATTAAATAAGATCCCCATCCCCGCAAGCGTCACTGCAAGCGATGTTCCGCCTTGGCTCATAAACACCAAAGGAATGCCTGTCATGGGAATAAGACCGATAGAACCACCTATATTAACAAATGACTGAAACACTATTATTATAACAATTCCTGAACCCATGAGTCGAGCAAAACGGTCAGGAACCGCAGCAAGAAGGCGTATTGCCCGCCATAAAAATGCGAGAAAAAGCCCGATGAGAAAAGTGCCGCCTACAAAACCCATTTCCTCTCCGACGACAGCAAAGATCGAATCTCCGAGAGGTTCAGGAATATAATGGAATTTCTGCACGCCCTGGCCGAATCCTTTTCCCTCAAACCCGCCTGAGCCAACCGCGATCAATGACTGATGAATCTGATATCCCGCATTCTGAATGTCGGACTGGGGTTTGAAGAACACTTGAAGGCGTTCAAACCGATACGGTTCGGATAACGCAAGGCCGGCGATAAGAAGAACCGTAATGCCGAATGCTATCGCTAAATGAAACAATCTTCCTCCGGCGATAAAAAAGAGCACAATGGCGCTCACAATAATAACCGCAAGCGTCCCTATATCCGGCTGAAGAATAAAAAAAATACTTACCACCCCCATCATCAGCAAAAAAGGAAGGAGTCCGCGCGAAAAACTTGTAATTTCATTTTTATGGGAAACGAACCATGAAGCAAGATAGATAACGAAAGCAAGTTTGAACAATTCCGCTGGTTGGAACGAAATAGGCCCGACACTCACCCAGCGTGACGCTCCTCCGGCTCGCACGCCGATATCAGGCACGAAGACAAGCGCCAACAATGCCAATGACGCCAATAAAAAAGGCAGAGCAATTTTCCGCCACACGCTATACTGTATCCGGCTTACTATAAGAAAAGCAATAATGCCAAGGCCGACACCAAGGCCGAACTGGCGGAGAAGAATCGAAAAAAGAGATTGCGCCCCCTCCCCTACCTGGCTGATCGCAGAGGAAGCAAACATGAACATGCCAGCGATAAGAATAATGGCGCTTAATAGAAAAAGCACGGTATCGTATTGTTTATGTTTATGTCTCATTCTTTCTGAGGATCCGTCCGTTCATTTCCTGAGTTACTCTGCCTCCTTCAAGCGCGATCTTTCCGTTGACGCAAACCCATTCAACGCCGAGGGCGTACTGGAGAGGATTTTCGTACGTCGCTTTGTCAGAAATTGTTTCGGGATTGAATACTACCACATCTGCGTATGCATTTTCCCGAATGACGCCGCGTTCCTTCAATCCTAAAATATCCGCGGGCAATCCTGTCATTTTATATACGGCATCCTCCCACGAAAGAATCGATTTCTCCTTCACGAACTCCTGAAGAATTTTTGGGAATGTGCCGAATGAACGCGGGTGCGGCAGTTTATGTGAGAGAACGCTGTCTGCGGAAAATCCGGCGCCATCCGTTGCAAATGCCGCATAATTTTTCCCCGCCATTGCAATGATATGTTCGGGAGAAATAACCTCGTTAAAAATACTGACATGGAGATCATTCGCAATAAGAAGATTAATACATACCTCCTCGGGAGAAAGTCCTGTGTCTCCCGCGAGCCCTGCTATGGTTTTACCAAGCGCGGTTTCATCACGGAATGTCGAAGCAACGATCATTCGCTCGTAATGCAGGGTGAGTTTCTTGAGATCGACTGCGACGTCCCTTCGCTGTTGAGGATCATTCAGGCGTAAAAGTATTTTGTCTTTTCCTCCCTCCCGCGCCCATGGAGGAAGCAAAAGATATAAGTCCGAGTTTGTATGGGTGTAGGGAAATATATCAATAGTGACAGGCATACCGTCGGTCCGAGATTGCTCAAGCATATGGATAATTTCATCAAAATGCTTCCACGATTGCCTCCCAAGAATTTTAAAATGAGAAATATGGCTCATGAGCGGCTGATCTTCTCGTGCTTGCTGGCTATTGACCTCTCTGGCCACGGAAAGCACTTCTGAAATAGCTGGCAAAATACTTTCCCCCTCGTTGCGAATATGATGCTTCAGCAACGTCTGATTTTTTTGCACTATTCTCGCAAGCGCCGCCAATTCGTTTATACCCGCAAGCTGTTCGTGAGAACGGTCTAAACTTGTTGAAAGGCCGAATGCTCCCGCGCGAAGCGCGTTTTCCAGAAGGTACTTCATCTTTTCAATCTCGGCTGGAGACGCGGGAGCATTCGCGTTTTGGAGTACTCCTCTGCGGAGTGTCCCGAATCCTACGAGTGTCGCGAAATTTACGCTTACGGGATGTTTTGCCATCTCTTCCATAAATTCCGCCATACTTTGCCAATTTATATTGATGGTAGTCGTATCTGTCCATTTTTGAAGCGCATCTATTTCCACGCCCGAGACCAGAGGCGCTAAAGAAGCGCCGCAATTCCCTCCAAGTATCGTCGTTATTCCCTGCCATAATAAGCTCTCCTGGCGCGGAAAATCGAAAATGGTCCAAAATGTATCCGAATGCGACGTAATATCAATGAATCCCGGAACGATATAACGGCCGCGCGCATCAATCTCTTTTTCCGCCGACTCAAACGAAAGATTCCCTATCTTCTCAATGCGATCTTTATGAATACCTATATCAGCCAAAAACAGCGGAGTTTTTCTCCCGTCAAGAATAGAACCGTTGCGAATAATAAGAGAATATGTTGCCATACGTGTATGGTAACACGCCTACAGTCGAAATAAAATTGAGAGATCGCTCAAAAGCGCTGTTTCCCCATATACAAAAAGAGTAATGCTGTGGAAAATAAGAAAAAAGCAGAAGCCAATCCCGAACATAATACCAAACGAAAATAATGAATGCGCTCGGATATGAGAAACAAGCAAGCGCAGGGAAAGAATGGCTGCCGCCATGGGAATGCTTACGATACCCACCGGCGTTCCGCTCAAAATCTCAAATACAATCGCAATCGCCACCACATCAAAAAAGGCAGTGAATAAAACGCCTGAAAGAAGTCCTCCGCCGACAATAAAGAAAAAAGGATAAGAAAACATCCCTATACCGGCTCCCAAAGCAATGCCTGTCCGGTAAAGGTACCTCATGGGTATATTGTTACAAAGGATAATTCCCTGGGGTTATAAGGAATCCGCGCGCGCGCCTGTATCGTTGCGCGCGATTCTTCTTGTTCAATTGATTCAATAAAGCCCACAAGCGCAAGAATGTTCCCGATATACAATACCCGCTCGCCCGTCTTAATCGGAAAATCACGCGGAAAATCGATTATCATCACACCATTCCCCAGCCCTACCCCGATGACGTTCGTCTGAAGTTCGCCTAAGCGGATGGGCGTTTGTTTTTTAAAATCAGAAACGAGCGACACAAACGAATATCCGCCAAATACCTCCTCCACGAAACCGACAAAGATATCGCCGTAATACACTTCCATGCCTCGCGCAATGCCGTCATTCATCCCCTTATTAATCAGGATCGTATCAAAAAAGAGGGACGGCGGAGAAGGAAGGACACGGGCCACGATTGCCTCTTTTGAAGCAAGAGAAAATATTTTATTTAATTCTTCATATTCATCAAGTCGTTCCCGGAAGAGAGCGGCGCTCGCCTGCATTAATTTGAGTTCTTTTTGTAATGCGTCATTTTCAGACAAAAGCGCGTCTTTTTCCCGGAAGAAAAGGGTGATTGATGAGAATAAAACAGAAACCGCCCGGTTTGCCTGCCCGAATGGTTTCCCCAAAGCAATAGCCGCTGTAGTTGCATGCTTTTTAAT
>JACQLG010000006.1 GCA_016204155.1 Candidatus Niyogiibacteriota bacterium
AAATTTCAAAAAATCTTTTATAATAATGTCTATGTTAACCTACACTGACCTCACAAAAGGAACAACGTTTATATTCAATGGCGAGCCATATGAAGTTATTGAAACGCAATTCGTCCGCATGCAGCAGCGCAAGCCCGTAGTACAAGCAAAAATACGCAATCTCATTACCGGCAAAGTCGTTCCGAAAACGCTCCATCAAAGCGATGCGTTCCAAGAAGCGGAAATAGAAAAAAAAGACGCGGTGTTCGTCTATGAGCACCGCGGCGCATTCGTATTCTATGAGCCAGATGACAAAAACAAGCGCTTTGAATTATCAGAAGAAACGCTTGGCGAACAAGCGAAATTCCTCAAACCAAATATCACCATTACCCGCCTTGTATTCAAAGACATGGTCATCAACATAGCGCTTCCTATAAAAATTGACTACAAGGTCAAAGAAGCTCCCCCAAACTTCAAGGGCGATACCGCAACCGGCGGGAATAAGCTTGTAACGCTCGAAAACGAAATGGAGATTACTGTCCCCATGTTCATTAATGAAGGCGATACTATTCGCATAAACACGCAAACTGGCGCGTATTCGGAACGAGTTGAAAAAAAATAGAAATCCCCGCAATACATTGCGGGGTACTTTTTTGTATCATTTCTCAGGGTAATACAGGGTAATATTTTGAGATTTCTCTCATCTTCTCTATGCATCGCGCCATTATATAATACATCTCCTCCGTAAGACGAATAGGAATTATGCCTTTCTTTTCGCACTCCATATCTTCTTCGTATATTTCTATAAATGCGTGAATCATCTTATCTAGACGCCATTTCAAACGCTCTATCTTAAGATGAGAGGAATTTCCCGCTCGAAAGTACTCTTCCGCGATCACAATCAATCTTTCATACTCCTCAAGAAAGACAATGTCAAATGTTTTGAAAAAATTATCTTCCCGTATCCGCAACTCCCTCGCGATATAAAAAATCGTCGAAGGGTCCCAAACTCCGCAGACTATCAATTCTTGCCTTTTCCATTCTTCCAATGCTGTCGCCTCAGTATGCATTATCTCTTTCCTCTTTAAAAGAATTTTAACTAGGATAGCATAAAACGATTAATGTGTCAATAAAAAGTCCTCTTCCTCCATAATTATTTAAAAAGAGAGCCCTGATTGCCATTCTCATCACTATTCCAATTGCAATAAGCGCATTTCGTATGCTTTTTTGGAATAGATCCTCGCAATACTTTCACGGCGGCTTCAAATTCTTTTTTTGCGTCTTCTTTGCTTGTCTTAATTTCTTTCGGTTCAACCGCAAACATAACTTTCCCAGCCTGTTCAACCTTCAACGGATAGTAATAGACAAGATACGCAGTTTCGTCTGTTTTATACCCATTCTCTTCCAATAAGAACGTGTAGGCATTCAACTGTCCTTGATAAAATATATGCCCGTCCTCTTTCGGGGCTGATCCGCGCGTTTTGTAGTCAAGCGGAATAAACACATTGCCGTCTTGCAGACAGTCGTCCAGCGCTCCCGATAACGCCGCGTCTAATTTTTTATCTTCATAGCGGAGGCCGGTCCGCCAATTTCGCCATGTATTCAAGATCGGAAGGTTAGGGAAAAGTACGCCGCGCACTTTTCCTACAATCTCGGGAGGCACATTCTTGCCGTCGCGATATGTATCAAAATAATCTTTTATGACCAAATCCATGCCACCTGGCAAGGATGGAAAAGGTCCCTGCGGACGGTGGATATTTTCTTTTATATGCAGCCAAAAACAGCGCGGGCACTCACGATAGAGATTAAGCGTTGATGGCGAAAGCCGTATCATACTATGAATTGTAACATTTATCTGACAAAAAAGAACCCTGCATGCAGATTTCTCTATCATTTAAACTAAACACCGAGTGTTTAGTAGATTAAATTATACGGTGTTCTTCATCAAGATAGCTCGCTATTTCTTTAGCGCCGCTCGTCTCAACAAATGTTCTATATTCTTTTCCTCTTGAAAATTGCTTTCTGATAATGCTGTTTTGCAACAACGCACCCCATCGGTTTTCTTTTATATAATCTTGATAACTTGACCATGGATAGTATTCTACTCTTCTGTGCCACCTCTTTAGTTCTTTCGGATTTCTATGAATATAGGCGGAAAGATAAAGGAGTTGTCGATCATGATTGATGTGAACGGCCTTGTAAGGTCCCTGAAAGAGATGGCCTGATTTTTTATATTTTGTATTGAAATATTTTGTATATGCATTAAGCACGCGTTGCATATACCTTGCTATTCCATTTTCTTCTACTTCATGTACCGTGAGGTGAAAATGATTCGGCATAAGAGCAAAATTGACGAGTTCGACATAACGATTTTTTACAATATCAACTTTTATTTCATCCGATGTACTAAACACTCGGTGTTTAGTAAATTGATTCGAATGATAACCAATATTCCAAATCTTAATACCGGACTGGAGATGCAAGATAAGAAAAAGAAATCGTACTCTATCTCTATCATCTACAAATATAACTTGTTTATTATTCCCTCTATTGAAGACATGATAGTGTTCGCCAGAGGCTATAATAATATTCCTCATATGTTAGCATTATAACTAGATATTATACGCTTGTAAACTAAACACCGAGTGTTTAGTATTTCGATTTTTCGGCCTTTTTTATTTTTTTTACTGACAAAAAGCGGGCCGGAACCCGCTCCTAATGAACATTTATACAAATGGATGTCAATACCTAGAAAAAACGTTTGATTTATTGTACAGTATCCAATAATGAAACGGATTCCCTTTTTATCGCTTATCCTCTTGGGGGGCGATATTCTCCTTTTTTACGGAGCGCTCGCACTCACGCTTTTTTTGCGCAACGCAAGCACGCAATTCGCTACGCAATGGAACCTTCATATAACTCCATTCTCCATTCTTCTTATCTTGTGGATTACCATTTTTTATATCGGCGGACTTTATGAAAGAAAATTCCTCAAAGCGACCGCGTCTCTGCAAGATAAGATCGTCCGCAATATGGTCGCGGCGGGAATTATTGGCGCGTTCCTTTTCTATCTCGTCCCCTATTTCGGCATCACTCCGAAAACAAACCTATTAATCCATATCGGTTTTATGACCATAGCCCTCGGGATATGGCGCGCGATTATCGCGCGAACTATTGCAAGCGTCTTTAAGGTCCGTGTTCTTTTTTTTGGCGTATCGCCCGACATTCTGGATATGATCGAAAGACTTTCAAATAATCCTCAACTCGGATATGCTCCGATAGTCCTTATGACCGCAAACCAGAACATCACCCTCCCGCCATCCGTAGAAATGCTCGGATTTGAAAGCAATCTTCAAGAAACGGTCAAAACGCGGGACATCAACATGGTAATCGCATCCGCAGATGTAAAACAATATAGCTCCGTCATCGGTATGCTCAACCAAATCCTGCCGCTTGAGATATCTTTTATGGATCTTCCGACGTTTTATGAACGGCTTACCGGCAAGATTCCGACCTCGCTTATCAGCGAAGTATGGTTTTTGGAAAATCTCGCGCAATCCAAAAGCACGATCAATGCGACGCTCAAACGCATATTTGATATCATCATCGCCATTGCAAGCGGATGTGCCTTGATAATACTTTTTCCGTTCATTGCGCTCGCAATAAAGCTCTCAAGTCCCGGACCCGTCCTGATACGGCAAATCCGCGTCGGCAAGAACAAAAAAGAATTCATATTCGTAAAATTCCGCTCTATGCACGCACTATCTCCCGACGGGCTTGCTGAAAAAGAAGGAGCACTCTGGGCAAAAGAACAAGACCCTCGCATAACCCGCATCGGCCGCATACTCCGCAAAACCCATATAGACGAGCTGCCGCAGGTATGGAACATATTCAAGAACGATATTTCAGTAGTCGGCCCCCGTCCCGAACGTCCCGAAATCGTAAAACATTTAGAAACTATGATCTCCCATTATGACATGCGCCACTTAATAAAACCGGGAGTAACCGGCTGGGCACAGATAAACATGCCGCAAGTATATGCGGG
>JACQLG010000007.1 GCA_016204155.1 Candidatus Niyogiibacteriota bacterium
ATAATAATATGTCCGATTACTACCAAACACTAGGCATTCAAAGAGGTGCATCCAAGGATGATGTTAAGAAGGCATATCGGAAACTTGCCCATAGATACCACCCTGACAAAAAAGGAGGTGATGAAAAAAAATTTAAAGAAATAAGCGAGGCCTATTATGTCCTTTCAGATGACAAAAGGCGCGCGCAATATGATCAGTACGGGCGCGTATTTAGTAGCGCAGGTGGAGCGCAAAGCGGATTTGATCCGAATATGTGGCAGAATATGGATTTTGGGCAGGGATTCGGCGGGTTTTCGGATATTTTTGAGGATTTTTTCGGATTTGGCAGACGAGGGACAAAACGCCAGAAGCGCGGACGCGACATTTCCATTGATATAGAGATTCCGTTTCAGGACTCAATTTTTGGCACGACACGGAACGTTCTTTTGCGCAAGACCGGTGAATGCCGTTCGTGTCAGGGATCTGGAACAGAGCCGGGGTCAAAGACCGATACCTGTAAAACATGCAACGGTTCAGGAACGGTACGCGAACAAAAACAAAGTTTTTTCGGCGCAATCACGATGCTCCGCGAATGTTCCGTATGCCATGGGAAAGGGACCGTTCCAGAAAAAAAATGCAAGCAATGCAAAGGGAAAGGCATTGACCGCTCTGAAGAAGAAATTTCCGTTACTGTTCCCGCAGGGATCGAGAATGGCGAGATGATAGGGTTGTCGGGGCAGGGAGAAGCGGTTGCGGGCGGTGTTTCAGGTGATTTGTATGTGAAAGTGCATGTGTCTCCCCATTCATTTTTAAAGCGGAAGGGCGAGCATCTGTTGATGGATTTGGATATCCCGCTTACTGACGCGCTTTTAGGCACGGAGAAAGTGATCGAGTCGGTTGACGGGAAAATAAAAATAAAAGTGCCCGCGGGAGTGGATTCAGGCGAGATACTCCGCGTGCGCGGGCGGGGAGTGCCTGTTGCGCAAAATCAAAGAGGCGACCTGTTGATACGGGTTTTGGTTCGCAACCCAAAAGAACTTTCGCGTAAGGCAAAAAAACTCATTGAAGAATTGCGTGAAGAAGGGATATAAAAAGGGCGATAGATGTTTTATCGCCCTTCGCATGCTATAGATTTTTATAGAAAATAAAAAAACTTAAAACTGCTAATCAGCAGATTGGGGTTGAACTAGTCCCTTGTTCTGTTGGATGATGTGGACATCGTTGATCTGCATTGTAGGATGGTTTGGGGCTTCAAGCACTCCATTAGCCGCCAAAACAACATTGTGGGATACTTCATAGTACTGACCTGAGAATTCGTGCCTTGTGTTAAAAACGTTCCTTTTCTTTTTTTGGAATGATGTATCATATTTGAAATTGTTAAGATACGGTATAGCAAAACGTGAACAATTATCTTGAGTGTACGGGAAGATGCTGACGAACATATCTCCTTGTCTTCGGGGTGGAATATTAAAATGTCTTTCTATTCCCTCTGTCAGTTCAGGTTTGAGGGCTTCAAAGAACGCATTTTCCCCGAATATCCTGAAAGTATCATACAATCGCAGTTCAATCTCTGTAAGAAAATTAGATCCGTCGTCCGTTCCCGCGAACCATAATTCAGATCTCCACTGGCTTTCGCTTTTTGGAATGAAAAATAAGCATTTCTTCCCTTGCTGGAGAACACTAAAATTTCCGTCAGTAGTATATGGGAATATGAGCATGTTTGCCGACCTGTGGATTACTGGTGAACGATGACTCGTTGAGATTGCAACACTGAGATTTCCAATCATCCCAATGACTTGATACGATGGGTCTTTCTTTGCAAAGAAATAACCTTTCACAAGTTCTTTTCGTACTGTATCTGTATATATATTCTCCACTATTCTTCTTCCCGGTCTTTGTTCTGCGAGCACAATAAAGTACCTCCTTCATTGATTCTCTTTACATGGTAGTTGATAAGCAGAAGAAGTCAAGTGCTGGACGAATACAGGTGTTTGACACAAAAGAAGAAATAATATATACTTTTAGAAACGAAAAAAAGGAGGTTCCAATGGAATACTATCAAACGCTGAGTTTTGATTTTGCCAAAGGAAAAGTAATGAGCGCGCCGGCATTCTGTCAGGATATAGACGCGATTCATGAGATAGAAGTAGCAGTTGAGAAAGAGCATGCGGCAAATATAGAGACGCTTAGGGAGAGGTTAAGAATGTTTCCCGAAGGATTCTATGTTGTGAGACAGGATTTAAAAATACTAGGATATGTAGAATCATGTCTTTGGAATTCGGAAAACTTCAGTACCTTTACAGAGATTAAAGATTTTTCAGAACATCATAATCCTCAGGGAAGAATCCTTTATGTCATTTATATGGCGGTTGCTGAGGGTCATAGAAGAAAAGGGTACGGCTCCCATTTAATAGAGAGATTGAAGGAATATGCGGAAGAAAAAGGGCTGGATAAAGTGCAGTTGGTAGCAGGGCCGGGATTTCTTACGGGTTTTTATAAAAAATTAGGATTTAAAGTAGTACGGAAGTTGCCGAATTTTCATGCCGGTTTTACAGGCACATTGATGGAATATAAAATTAAGAAATGCAAGATGTGCAAAGAGGAATCTTATCTTGATAGATAAGAGTTTCTCTTATCCAAATGCAACAGTCCCTCATAAGAGGGATTTTTATTTTGGCAAACAGAAATACTGCCTATACTCACTATTGTTTTTAGGAAGCCCTTCAATGCTGTTCAGGGTAAATAAAAAGAGCGATAGATGTTTTATCGCCCTTCGCATTCTAATCAGCAAATCGTGGCAGAACTAATCCCGCATTCTGTTGGATGATATGAACGCCATTAAGGTGCATCGTAGGATGGTTTGGGGCTTGGAGTACTCCGTTAGCCGCCAAAACAATATCGCGGGATAATTCACGGTACTGACCTGAAAATGCATGTCTTGTTCCAAAAAGCCGCATTTTTTCTTTTCGGAGTAATTTATCAGATTCAAAATCAGAAAAGTACGGCACGTCGAAAATTGCACAGCTCCATGTCGAGTACGGGAAGATGCTAACCCACATATCTCCTTGTCTTCGGGCATGAGTACCGAAATGTTTTTCTAACCTTTTTGTCAATTCTGGTTTTAAAGCTTCCAAGAACACATTCTCTCCGAATTGTGTAAAAGTATTATACAACCCTGGTTCAATCTCTGTTACAAAATGAGATCCATCATCCGTTCCCGCGAACCATACTCGTGATCTCTGTCTGGTTCCGCTTTCTGGGAAAGGGAGATAAAATAAGCATTTCTCTCCTTTCTGCAGCACACTGATCTTTGCTCCAATAGTAACCGGTAGCATTAATTCTGCCGGTCCTGCCGGTATTATTAGCACTAGATTGATGGGCTTTTTTCGTTCACTGATTACTGGTGCAATGTAGTTCATTGAAACCACAACATTAAGATTCCCAATCTTTCCTATGCTTTGATCTGCGGATTCTCTCTTCCCGAAATAACACGCTCCAAATGCTTCCCGTGCTGCAAGTTCATAATTACGTTGTAAAGATAACTGTCCTGGTCCTTTTATGCACATACCAAAGTACCTCCTTTCATTAGTTCTCTTTACATGGTAGTTGATAGGCAGAAGAAGTCAATTGCGAAGAAAATTTTTGTCCGCCCAGTAGGATTCGAACCTACGACCTTCTCCTTAAAAGGGAGCTGCTCTACCAGCTGAGCTATGGGCGGTCCTACTTCGCTCTGGTTACCACCCAGAGCTTCGAAGGACAAGAGAGTAAGCGCTACCACTCTTGCCCGCCGAAGCTCAAATGTTATTTGAGCGAAGGTGGGAGCTATGGGCGGATATCTATATATTATGGCAGCTTTTAAGAAATTTTCAATAGGCCTACCTTTCTTTTTGTTTGTACGTGTGGTATAGTAGGTTAGTTTATTATGGGAAAAACAACGGCAAAGAAATACATAATTCCCCGATATAAAACTCGGATTGTTGGTGTAAGCAATACGCCGATTTCTTTAATTTCGAAAAAGGCGCGCATGAGAGAATTACAGCGCGCCCATTATAATCCTTTCAAAATAAGTTCAAGTGATAAAATATTTATTGATCTTCTTACTGCTTCAGGCACAGGAGCGCTCTCAAAAAAGCAATATCATATGAGCATGCGCGAGTCAGATGAATCATATGCAGGATCTCTCAGCTGGAACCGTCTCCGGGAATCAATCCGTGAGTTTAGCGGCAAACAGGATATATTCCCCGTGCATCAAGGAAGGGCTGCGGAACGCATTCTTTCGGAAATATTTCTTGCGCCGGAGGATGTGACTGTTTCAAACGGCCATTTTGATACGACAGAGGCAAATTTTTCCAAACGGGGGGCGCGCCCTATTGATATCCCCGCGTTAAAAACGAGCACTGCGTATCATGCGCAGTTCAGAGGCAATATTGATATCGATGAACTTCGAAAACGTTTAGATTCGCCAATGTCAAATAAAATAAAAATAATTTTACTTACGCTTACGAACAACACCATCGGCGCACAGCCTGTTTCTCTCCACAATGTGCGAGAGGCGGCGAAATACGCAAAAAAGTTTAATAAACTTTTTATGATTGATGCGTGCAGGATCGCACAGAACGCCTATTTTATATGGCGTGACGAAATACAAAAACAAAAAAGCATCCCGGAAATTATTAGGGAATGTTTCCGTGTTGCTGACATCGCCTATATGAGTTTGAAAAAAGACGGGCTTTCACATATGGGAGGATTTATAGTTACGAATAGCGCCGCGCTTACACATGCGGTGGCGGAGAAAATAAAAAACGTAAAGAAAGAAATTATAAGCGGCGAGGGTTATGTAACGTACGGCGGCATGTCGGGAAGCGATATGGAAAAAGGGGCGCAAGGGCTCAAAGAGGTCGTAAGGTTTACATATTTGCAGGAACGTATGAATCAAACCGCGTATTTACAAGAACAGCTGGTCCAAGCAGGCGTTCCGATCAGAGATGACGCTCCGCCGGGCGGGGACGCGGTATTTGTGGATGCGGGAAAATTACTTGCGCATATACCGCCTTCCCAATTTCCAGGGAAAACATTAGAGGTTGCTTTATATGAAGAAGGCGGCGTTCGCGGCTGTGAAATTGGATCAGTTATGCTTGGAAGCAGGGCAGAAGTGGAAACGCTTCGTCTTGCAATTCCTTGCCGAGTATATGCAAAGGAACATTTTGATTACGTTGCAGACGTGTTTGGCAGAATCGTGAAGAAGAAAAATACACTCTCCGGATTTAAAATTACATTTGACCCGGGAGAATTACGCCATTTTGACGGCCATTTTGCTCCAATAGAGTAATTTTACATTTGCTTGCCCTGCGCCGAAAAATGTCCTACCATAAATGGTATTATGCGGACGTATGTGAAGGATATCCCCGAAAAAACGGGCAAAAATGTGACGCTTTTCGGATGGGTGGACGTCAGGCGCGATCACGGCAAACTTATTTTTATTGATCTTCGCGATGCGACGGGCATTGTGCAGGTTGTTTTTAATACGAAGGACGAAAATCTCTTGAAGGATGCCGACCGTCTGCGTCCCGAATGGGTGATTAAGATTGAAGGAGAAGTAAAAAAGCGCCCTGTTGGAATGGTCAATAAAGAGTTACCTACCGGGGATGTTGAAATAGAGGCATTGAGGTTTGATGTGCTTGCACAAGCCGCCTCGCCGCCCTTCGCGCTTGATACTGACGGAAAAGAGATAGGGGAGGAGAACCGCTTAGCGTATCGGTATCTTGATTTGCGTAGAACGCGCCTGCAAAAAAATCTTCGCTATCGAAGCGATTTTGTCCAGCATGTGCGCGATTTTTTACATGAAAAACACTTTGTAGAAATTGAAACCCCGCTTCTTACAAAATCAACACCTGAAGGATCGCGGGATTTTGTAGTGCCCTCTAGGTTGCAACCCGGACATTTCTATGCGCTTCCACAATCACCCCAACAATATAAACAAATGCTCATGGTTGCTGGGTTTGAGAAATATTTTCAGATTGCGCGAGCGCTTCGCGACGAAGATCCGCGGGCAGATCGAGGATTTGAACATTCGCAAGTTGATCTTGAAATGAGTTTTGTTGGACGGGATGATGTAATGCAACTTGTCGAACAGCTTGTTCTCTATGCGGTTGGAAAGATGGATGGGAAAGTGAAGGAAAGCCCGTTCCCAGTATTTTCTTATCAGGATGCAATGAAAAAATTCGGCGCGGATAAGTTTGATGTGCGAAGCGATGAGGAGAAAAAGAAAAATATGCTTTCGTTTGCCTGGGTGGTAGATTTCCCGGTATTTGAAAAAGATGCGGAAGGACGCTGGACATACAGCCATAATCCGTTTACGGCACCGCGCGCCGAAGATGAACAAAATCTTCTGCAGAAAAAAAATATCGAAAATCTTATCTCGCTTCAATACGATCTTGTGTGTAACGGGCATGAGGTGGGAGGAGGCGGTATTCGTATTCATACGTCTGACATGCTGCGTGCGGTATTTGAAATTATTGGCCACGCCCCTGGTGCCATCGAAAAACAATTCGGGCATATGCTCCGTGCATTTCAATACGGGGCGCCTCCCCATGGCGGTATCGCACTTGGCATTGAACGCCTTCTTATGACTCTTCTTAATGAAGAATATATCCGCGAAGTACAGGCATTTCCCATGACTGCTGGAGGACGCACCGCAGTAATGGACGCTCCATCGGAATTGAGCAGCGATCAATTAAAAGAATTAGGAATTGAAATCAGGAAGAAATCAAAATGACGGTCTATCACATACAAACGGAAAAATTTTCAGGTCCCTTGGATATGCTCCTCTCTATGATTGAAGATCGTACGTTATCTATCAATGAAGTTTCTCTTTCTCGAATTACGGGCGATTATATTGCACACGTCCGTACGCTTGAAGACTTGCCGGAACGCGAAGTATCGCAGTTTTTGGTGATTGCCGCGACTTTGATGCTGATTAAGTCGCGCTCTCTTTTGCCGGGATTGCGATTGGATGAAGAGGAAGAAGCGGATATCGAAGAATTACAAGACAGGCTCCGGCAATTGAAAGAATTCCGGCGACTTTCAAAAAATATCACAGACTTTGCGTCGCGCAGAGAACGGATGTACGCGCGCACTACGTTATACGGATTTGAGAGGGGTTTTTATCCGCCGGAAGGATTTGGGTATGCCGATATCCTAACCGCGGCAGAAGCGATTATTGCGCGCCTTCCGAAAGAAGCATCGCTTCCGGAAAAAATCATTGAAAGAGTCATTACTCTTGAGGAGAAAATTGAAGAGTTGCGCGTGCGTATTCAGGAGAGCGTCACTATCGGATTTGGCGCATTGTCCGCGAAAAAAGATAAAATTGAAGTGATCGTCAACTTCTTAGCGCTTCTGGAATTATTAAAAGAAGGAATTATTTTTGCGGAACAAAAAGGTTTGTTTTCCGATATTGCTATGCGCCACGTCCATAACAAATAATTATGGCATTAGAGCAAACAATCGAATCATTATTGTTCGTACTCGGAGAACCGCAGAGTATAAAAAAATTAGCGCAGTTAACACAAAAGGATGAAAAAGAGATACACGAGGCGCTTGAGGGACTGCGAAAATCACTTGAAGGCAGGGGAATTCGCTTGGTGTTTATGGAGAATGCGGTCGGTTTGGTGACTTCACCCGAATCCGCGCTAGCAGTAGGAGAGGTCATGAAAGAGGAATTTTCGGGCGATTTGAGCAGGGCCGCGTCCGAAACCCTTGCCATCATTGTGTATAAAGGGCCTCTTTCGCGATCTGATATTGATTATATCCGCGGCGTTAATTCAACCTTTACGCTTAGGAATTTATTGATACGGGGATTGGTTGAGCGCACGCCGAATCCGAAAGATGCGCGCTCGTATCTCTATAAGCCGTCCATTGATCTGCTCAAGCTTTTCGGTATTTCCAGGATTGAAGATGTTCCCGAATTCGAAGAATTCCACGAGAAAATGAGCGTGCCGGAAGAGAAAGAAGAGAAAAGAGAAGAATAAATATCTCTCTAATTCGCGCGAATTAGAGATTAGTTTATACATATATAGATGTTATGGAAAATAATATACAAAGCAAGGGGGCAACATTTATAGCGTTGCGTCCTGATGGTACTATGCTCATGCAATTACGAGATGAAAATTGCAAGATGTATCCCGGTGAGTGGACTTTTCCTGGCGGGGCGTGCGACGGCGATGAAGATCCGCTTACTGCCGCGGTGCGTGAAGCGAAGGAAGAATACGATCTGCAATTAGATGAACACAGTGGCGAATTGCTAATGCAGTATGAGGCTCCATATAATAACAACTTGGTTGAATATGTGTATATGTTTCCAGTAACATATGAACAAAGTCCAGTATTAAGAGAAGGTGCTGATATGAAATGGATGGATCTTGATGAAATTAAACACGTCCAAGTCGGTTTTCATAAGAAAGAAATTGTTGTGCCAAAGCTGGAAGCATTTTTACTACGACGGCAAGAACTAAAAACAACGTCATGAAATTATTTTTTGTGACACTTATTCTAGTGTTTCTTGCTGGATTTTTGATGCAGGCGCCGTTTGAAAGGTTAAAAAATAAAGCATTCTTGGTGGCTGGGATTCAGTCGGCAGAAGAGCAAAAAAAAATGGAAGAAACATTGGAGGAGAAGCGGCGCGCGATTTTTAATGCTATTGCGCTTGAGGCAGAAGCGGTGATTGTCCGTGAATATCCGGGGGGAGCAGTTCTTTTTGAGAAGAATGCCGATGAAGCGCGTCCTTTGGCGAGTCTTGCAAAATTAATGACGGCATTCATAGCGGCAGACATTACCCAGCGCAATACATCCCCGTTTTCGTATGTCGTTCCGATAACAGAGCGGGCGGTTCTTCAGGAAGGGGATTCACGCCTTCTGATCGGTGAGGATTTTTTGCTTCCTGATCTTTCCGATATTATGCTGCTTGATTCGTCAAACGATGCGGCATACGCTCTGGCTCTATTCGCTGGAATGAAACTTTTTGATGCGCCTATTGGGGAAGAATTTGCCATTCGGGCATTCGTTTCTCTCATGAATACAAAAAAAGAAGTATTGGGATTGCCAAGTTTATATTTCTGGAATCCGACCGGGCTTGATAGGGAAGAAGAGTTCGCTCCCGGCGCCGTAGGAAGCGCGCGTGATGTCGTGGAACTTTTCGACGCTCTTATGCGCGCCTACCCGGCAGTCATTGAAAAAACGAATCGTCCGGCGGTCTCTATCCCTTCTTCCGTAACAACTCATACGTTTACCAATACGAATATCCTTGCTACTCCATTGCCCGGACTGGTTGCTTCAAAAACAGGCTTTACCGATCTTGCGGGCGGGAATCTCGCAGTCGTTATCGATATTGCTCCCGGCAGATCTGTTATGATAGTAGTATTAGGATCTACGTCTGACGGACGGTTTGAGGACGCCCTGGAACTCTATAATGCTTTGATTGAATATTATAAAGAATAAGACATGGTTTTAAATGTTCTAAAAGTATTCGGACTTTCGACTCTCGCGTTTTTTATCGGGATTATTTTTGCCCCTATCCTTTCGCATTATTTATATAAATATAAGATGTGGCGAAAGGAAGTGCGGCAGTTCGCGCCGGACGGCGCGCGCACGCCCATTTTTGCCGAATTGCATAAGGATCGCGAACGGGCCGTTCCGCGCGCGGGAGGACTTCTTATTTGGGGTATTGTTCTTTTTGTAAGCGCGCTTTTTTTTGTGCTTGCATATCTTTTCCCTTTCTCCGACATTTTGGACAAATTAAATTTTGTGAGCAGGTCTCAAACGTGGCTGCCGCTCTTTACATTGGTCGCGGCTTCATTGGTAGGGCTTGCAGATGATGTTTTTCAGGCATATGGGAAAGGAAAGTATATTGCCGGAGGTATGCGCTTCACAAGACGTTTGATGCTGATAGGTTGTATTGCCGCGGTCGGCGCATATTGGTTTTATTTTAAACTGGACGTTTCCTCAATCTTTATTCCTTTTTTCGGGGATGTGGGGATTGGATTTTTGTTCCCGTTATTTTTTGTATTTGTTATGATCGCGACATTCAGCGGGGGAGTCATAGATGGGCTTGATGGGCTTGCGGCCGGCACCATTGTCGCGTCATTCGCCGCATTCGGCGGGATAGCATATTTTCAGAGTCAGATTGATATTGCGGCATTTATCGGAGTCCTTATAGGCGCGATTTTGGCATTTTTATGGTTTAATATTCCGCCGGCGCGGTTTTATTTGGGCGAAACCGGAATGATGGGCTTATCGACAACGCTTACGGTTATCGCATTCCTTACAAACGCGGCCCTTGTCATTCCTATTATCGCGCTTCCTCTTACGGTTGCAGCGCTTTCTTCATTTCTCCAGCTTTTTTGGAAGAAGTTTTTCGGACGGAAGCTTTTTTTAGTGGCGCCAATACATCACTATTTTGAGGCAAAAGGATGGCCGGCATATCAGGTGACTATGCGTTTTTGGATCATTGGCGTTGTATTCGCGATCCTAGGCATGGTTATTGTTCTCATTGGGAGATAATTCCTATGTTTTGGTCAAAAAAAAATCCGCCTTCACTAGATTTTCGACGAACAAGGAAAAAACATGTTGAACTTTCACCTGATGAGATTTTCTTAGATTCACAGAATATTCCCGGTTTCGACCAAGGACAGATGGAAGGGCGGTTTGAGCGGCTTCTGGGGCGCCGCGTAGCATTGCTCCTTTTTGGGGTTTTTGTAATGATCGCTGGTGTTGTTTTTATTCGTCTATGGGATTTGCAGATATCGCGTGGCGATTCTTTTCGCGCGCGCGCGTTTTCAAACAGGATGGAACAGCATTCGCTTATCCCTGAGCGGGGTGTCATTACGGATATGTACGGAAAAGAGCTTGCATGGAACGAGCCGCGCTTCCATGTCGTCATTAATTCAAGCGCTCTCAGAGATTCGTACGATGAAATTACCCGTATTCTTTCCCGGAAAGAAGCTGATTTGCTGTATAAAAAATTAGAAGATGTTAGCGTGCTATCAGCCGACGTTATAATTGCTAATGGCCTGACATGGGACGATGCGAATATTTTTATTGCTCAAGAGCCCCATATTCCTTTTCGGATTGAAGCGTCTTCCGTACGGCGTTATACAACACGGAGAGGATTCTCCCATGTAATAGGATATACAGGGTACGCCGACGATGAAAATTCTTCTTTTCTTTTTTTGAACAGTAAAGTAGGGAAAAGCGGAGTAGAGAAATATTTTGACAGCATTCTTCGGGGATCGACAGGCGTCCGTCTTGTTGAACTGGATGCGAAAGGAGATATTGTATCTGAAAGCATTGAAGACCTTCCGCACAATGGCGCTTCCATCGCCCTTACTATTGATGCGGAGATGCAGTCCGAATTATACCGGATACTTGCAGGTATTGCGGATGAGCGCGGTTTCCAAGGAGGCGCAGGCATTGTGCTGGATGTCAGAAGCGGCGCGCTTCGGTCGGTAGTAAGCGTCCCCGAATTTGACGCAAATGTATTCAACGAAGGGCTGACAGAGGATGCATTTGCCTTGCTTGAAAATGATCCTCGCGCTCCGTTCTTTTTCCGCGCATTTGAAGGACGCTATATTCCCGGTTCTGCCTTTAAACCTGTTGTGGCGCTTGCGGCACTCGCAGAAGGCATCATTTCGCCGGATAAGGAAATATTCAGTGCGGGAAGTATTTCCATCCCGCATCCTTATATTGACGGGCAATTCAGTATTTTCCGGGATTGGAAAGCGCACGGATGGACTGATATGCGCCGTGCCCTCGCAGTATCGTCAGACGTGTATTTCTATACGATCGGCGGCGGGTATGAAGGCCAAAAGGGAGTTGGTGCAGAAAAGATAAATAAGTATGCGTTTCTTTTTGGGTTCGGCACTCCGGTGTTTTCAGGGATCATTAATGAAGAAGAGGGAATGGTTCCAGATCCCCGCGAACACGACTTCTGGAGGGTTGGAGATACATATAATTTCAGCATCGGGCAAGGAGGACTGGAGGTAACGCCTCTGCAGATGGCGCGCTTTGTCTCCATGATCGCGCGGAACGGCAGCGTGCCTGACATTCATTTCATACAGGACCCATACGAATTGAACCGCGACATTACAAAGAACCGTCTTTCTGGTATTTCTCTTCCTCAAGAGTATTTCAGGATTATACAGGAAGGGATGCGTCTTGCGGTAACCCAAGGAACGGCGCAGGCTCTGTCGGGATTGGGGGTTACTATCGCTGGAAAGACCGGAACGGCCGAAGTTGGCGCGTCCAAAGTCAATTCATGGATTATTGGATATTTGCCGTATGACAACCCGACCATTGCGTTTGCTCTTGTGCTTGAAAGGGGGAATGAGACGAATTTGGTTGGGGCGGCTTCAGGTGCTCGAGAGCTTGTGGGTTGGATCATGCGGGAACGGCCGGAATATAGGGGAGAATGATCATGACTTATCCACAACAATATTTTTGACCATCACTGGCCTTTTGCGTAAAATCCAAATACAGATTTACGGGAATAAAATTGACGGAATAGTTCGAATAATGTCTTTTTATAAAAGATGATTGACAAGTTGACATTCCCGCCTATACTAGAAGACTTATATGGATAACGATATACAACCTGATAAAGAACTGTTGCCGTCTGAGAATCAGGATGACGGCGATTTGGAATATTTAAGCGAAGAAGGGTTTCGTAAACTCAAGGAAGATCTTGAGGTGTTACGAACGAAAAAAAGGAAAGAAATCGCGAAGCGTTTGGAATACGCAAAGAGCTTGGGCGATTTGTCTGAAAACGCGGAATACACCGAAGCGAAAATCATGCAGGAGGATAATGAGGCGCGTATTGCGGAATTTGAAGACACGTTGAGCAGGATGGTTCTTATTACGAAGCCGTCTACGCTTGCGGTTGCCGTCGGCTCAACCGTAAAAGTAGAGCGGCATGGGAGCGGCATAGAAGAATATATATTGGTTGGATCAGAGGAAGCCAATCCGCTTCTGCGTAAAATCTCGAACGAGTCTCCTCTCGGACGCGCATTTTTGGGGCGCAAAAAAGGAGAAAAAGTGGATGTGATGACGCCCCGCGGACTTCTGGCTTATACTATTGTTGATATTGTATAATGAGTAGTATATGTCCTCTCTTGAAGAAATTCGTGAAGCGCGTCTTAAAAAACGAGACGAATTTTTGGGGTTTCATATTTCTCCGTACCCGCTAGACGGTGGGGCGTTTGAGGCGCTCTCAAGCGTTCGGCAAAAATTTAGCACGCTTCAGAAATCAAAAAAGCGCCTTCGCGTAGTCGGCCGCCTTATGGCGTTTCGCGAGCATGGGAAATCCTTTTTTGGCGATCTCTATGACGGGAGCGGGCGCATCCAGATATTCGGCAAGCAGGATGAAATGAGTAAGGAGAGTTTTGGCCGGTTCATGGGCCTTGTTGATATCGGCGATTTTATCGAGGTGCGGGGTTCGCCGTTCCTGACGAAGAAAAAAGAAAAAAGTATTCTTATAGAAAACTGGGGCATGCTTGCAAAATCAATCCGGCCGCTTCCCGAAAAATGGCACGGGCTTATGGATACCGAAGAACGGTTCCGGAAACGCTCGCTTGATCTTGTAATGAATGTCGAAGCGCGCGAACGTTTTCTGACGCGCTCGCAAATCATTTTATATCTTCGGAATTTTCTCTCACAAGAGGGATTTATAGAGGTAGAGACTCCGCTTTTGCACCCGGTTGCGGGAGGCGCGCTCGCGCGTCCCTTTGTGACGCACCATGACGCGCTTAATCATGATTTTTATTTGAGGGTCGCTCCTGAACTGTACTTAAAGCGTCTGTTGATAGGAGGAATGAACAAAGTATTTGAGCTCGGAAGAAATTTCCGTAATGAAGGCATTGATATGACGCATAATCCCGAGTTCTCTATGCTTGAATTGTACGAAGCATATGCGAACGCTTCTTCCCATATGGATTTTCTCGAAAAACTTTTTAAAAAACTTATAAAAGAAATATTGAAAGGGACGTCGTTTTCGTACGCGGATGCAGAGATTTCTTTTTTAAAGAAATGCGAACGAATGACGTTTAGCGGCGCATTAAAGCGTTATGCGCTGATTCCGGAATATGAAAAAGTTTCCGTGAACGAATTACGCCTCCGCGCGCGCCAATTAGGCGTTGACGGAACGGATACGAAGGGCAAAGGCAAGATAGCGGATGAAATATTTAAGAAAATCTGCAGGCCGAAGATCATTCAGCCGACATTCATAATTGAGCTTCCGTTAGACATATCGCCTTTGGCAAAATCTCTTGAGAAAAAAGAGGGAATTGCCGACAGGTATTTATTCGTTATCGGAGGGCTTGAAATTGCCAATGGTTTTTCAGAGTTGAATGACCCCGTCATACAACGCGAACGATTTCAATCGCAGGAGGAAGCGCGCGCGGCAGGGGATGCAGAAGTTACGCGGATGGATGAAGATTTCCTTGAAGCGCTTGAATACGGCATGCCTCCCGCGGGCGGCTGGGCCATTGGGATTGATCGATTGGTTATGCTTTTGACCGGCCAGACAAATATCAGGGAGGCGGTGTTATTCCCGACTTTGCGTCCGAGATAACAATTCACTACACAAAAAACAATAATGGACAACACCCGGTGTTGTCCATTTGTTGTCCATTTGTTAATATTGCAGCCTCAAGAGATGTTTTTTCTCTCGATGGTCTGGGATTAGATAGTCGGGAGCTCTTGTGTCTCCAAATTTATCTATATCCATGCCTTTGAAGAAGGAACTAGTCTTTAGAAAGGGAGAGGACTTTCTTTGCCTAAGGCAACTTGATAGTGGAAGATCGCCCTCGCCGTTTTCCTATGCTGCTCTTCAGGATTAGGAAATGCTGTTACTGCAAACCGCCCTTTTTCAAGACAATCTTCATGAGCAAGATGTTTCTCTACAGAGTGAGACGGTATAAATGTGCCTCCAAAATGTGCAACGACCTTTATATCCGGATTTTGTTCATTGCAACAGACGCATTTTTTCTTACCCCTAAATAACCTGCTTAGCAGAGATTGTTTATATTCTGTTATTTCTGCTGCATATAATGGCATTGCTGTTTCCTCCTTGCGAAATACGCAATTTGTATTTTGAAGTGCAGTATACCAAACTCTATTTAAAAAGTCAAGTTTTTCGTTTTGTACTAAAATCTCTAAAATGAGTGGAAAGCCATTAAAATTAGGGGTTTTTTTGGATGTGCCCTGAACAAAAACAGAGCACGGTTCTGGGCTTACATGGAACCGTGCTTTGCCCTGATGCCCTGTGGATAACTATGTTGTACAAATATATTGAAGTGGTGTAAAGTTATAGTAAGGTGGTAGATTGTGGAAAAACCTGTGGATAAAGTGGATAACTTAATTTACCCCTTAAAATCATGCTGATTGGAGAATTCTCTCACACATTAGACGCCAAAAGGCGCGTTGCTTTGCCTTCAAAGTTCAGAAAAGAGCTAGGCAAAAAGGCGATAATCACCCGCGGGCTTGATCGGTGCCTTTTCGTGTATTCAGGGAAAGAATGGGAAAAAGTTGCAGAAAAACTTGCAGAGCTTCCTACGGGGCATGCAGACACCCGAAATTTTGTGCGTTTATTCCTTGCGGGCGCTTCGGAAGGAGATTGCGACAATTTGGGGCGCATCCTTATTCCCGATTATTTAAAAGAATATGCCGGATTAAAGACGAAAGTAATTATTACAGGCGTATATAAACGTCTTGAGATTTGGGATGCCGAACGCTGGGATGAATATAAGTCAACTATTGAAAAACAGACGGATGTGCTTGCGGAAAAACTAGGGGAGATAGGAGCATATTAAAAAATTCAAAGTTCAAAAATCAAAATTCAAA
>JACQLG010000008.1 GCA_016204155.1 Candidatus Niyogiibacteriota bacterium
CGGGGTATGCGCTTTAAAAAATAAAAGATAATGAAACGATATTATTTTTTTATCATCGTCTGTGCGATTTCAGCCGCATTTTTTGTCGTTCCACCCAACGTTTTTGCCAAGATCGATAATGCGGTGCCGTCAATAGAGCGTGCTGTAGCCATGGCCATGGATGAAAGCCACTCCCAAATATTTGTCCTCAATCGGGACAGTACTATTTCTATCTATGATTTTAAGAGCGATACATTCGTAATTTCGAGAAAATCTATACCGAATTTAAGCAAGCCCTTCACGCTTTTTGTAAGTCCAGACGGATCTTTCGTCGCCTTTTTTTCATCAATCCAATCTTTGTCATTCACGGTCTCCATTTTTAAAACAAATGATATTTTGACTAGTGATTCGCCGAAGCCGACGGCAACGTATGTTTTGCCGCCGGTAACAATCGGCGCGGCTATAGGGAAATTTTCTGATGACAGCAAGACGTTATTTGTAATCCACGGGAAAAATACTGTCTATTTCTTAAACGCGGAGACGCCCCGGCAAGAGTTATTGACAGTTGGGGACACCCCGCGGGCAATGGATTTTGATACCTCGGGTAAACTTCTGGTGCTTAATGAGAAATCAAAGGATTTGAGCGTTGTCGATGTTTCAAAAAGAAAAGTAGTTGCCACGGTTAAACTTGGTTTGAATCCAAAAAATATACTATTTAACAAAGTTACCGATAGAGCTTATGTTTCTCACGCTGACACAGATGAAGTATACGTCATTGATGTGGGCAAAGCGGTTGTTATCAAAAAAATTAAAGTTGACAGTGATCCAGTTTCTTTGGCCTATGATGAGAATGACGGAAGCGTATTCGCAGCAAATAACAGCGCCGGCACCGTCAGTGTGATTGCGCCGGATTTTAGCGTAAAAAGAGTTGAGTTGGGATTCCCCGCTTATGTGCACTCACCGCTCTCACTTGCGTATTTGAACGGAAGTAGGAAATTGTTCGTTATCAACGCGTCCGCGGCGAAGATTTTCGTGTATGATCATAAACGCGGGAGCATTGTTAAGGAGGAAAAAACCGACGCGTATCCCCTCGCAATTTTTACGTCCGAGAAATTAATGTCTGCGTTCGTGCGGCATTACGACGCCAATTCAATATTTGCTGTTGACGGCGGAACGCTTGCCATAGAACGTATTCCGACAGTGGTGAATGTTGCCGAAATGTTTTTCTCGCGGCCCCAGGGAATCGTAGTCGATGAGGAAAAGAATCTCATCTATGTTACCAATCTCGGCAGTGACACTATAACGGTAATTGATGGGGCGACTCAAAAGCCGATCAAAAAGATCAAAGTCAATCTCGCGCCGCATAATATATTTTTAGATAAAAAAACAAAAAAACTTTATGTGATAAGCCCTCCGGATGGATCCATAGCAATAGTGGATACTAGGAATCCGGATTATCCGGCGAAGACCGTTAAAATTGACGGGCAAGCTCGCGGAGGAGCCATAAACAGCCGGACCAATACGTTTTACGTTTCTAACACGACCAAAGCGACCTTGGAAGTGCTCGATATGGCGCGTGAAGAGTTTGTCTCCACGATTTCTTTTCCCGCAAAAAGTTTTCCTCTTATCAGCTCGATTGACGAGGAGCGAAATATCATTTATACGGCGCTCTACGGCGGCAGCAGCGTGGCGGTTACGAACGGCGCAACGAATAAAATCGAAAAGCAAATTCCAGTAGGGCAAAACCCGATTTGGGTTAAGCATATACCACAAATTGACCGCGTTTTTGTTACGGTTGAAGGAGAAAAAAAGGTTCTTGTCATTGATCCGAAAACAAGAGAAATTATTCAAAGTATCGAGATGGACGGCATACCGTATCGCATTTTTTTCGATCGAAAAACGAACTATGTGTATATAAATTTTAGAAATGGCAGCGATGTCGCGGTACTCACAACGGAAGAAAATTCTTCCCGCTATCGAATTCTTAAGAAAACCGCAATACCATTTTTGGGAACAACGGACTGGCGATATCACATGGTAGTAGAAAATCGCGTAACCAATCTCGCTTATTTTACTTCTGGCGTAGATAACACCGTTGACGTGGTTAAAATTGAGCGCGATAATGAAAATATTCTACGCCCGGTTTGGTACGCCACTATTAATGCCGATGGGAGCGTAAGATATGCCTTCAAAGCAGAGGAGGTCAAAGGAAAACCAACAGTATCTCCGTTGACTGTTAAAATTATTATTGTTTCCATAGCTCTCATACTTGCGGCCGCGACTGCTTTATTTATCAGAAAGAGAAAGCAATTGGCGAGTTCGCCGCCTGGCAGTTTTTAAGTTATTCGATCAGATCCCAGATACTCATTAAACCCCCACTCACATTGATGGTGTTTTGTTGTGGCCATTGTTAGTTTTTTTCCGGTGGTCCACCAAACCGAAAAACTGCTTGACAACTGCATCCCATGTGCTACTTTAGGAATAGTTACCTTCAGAGAATACAAGGAGGCTTTCATGAAAAGTAGTCAGGCGATACTCCGCGGAGTTGTCATCGTTTTTGTTCTCTTCGCGTTCATGTATGTACGTCCACTAATCGCTGGTGAGATCGATGATGTTGTCAACGCGCCAAAGTTTGCTGTGGAAGATTCCTGGGAATATAAGACCGCTACCGGACGGCAATATACCGTTATGGTTGTCGAAGTGAATAACGATAGTCATGCCATTACTGTTAGTTATGAGCCCAATGTGCGATTCCGCCGAAACAAGGATTTGGTTATTCAGGAGATTGAGGGTCCTTTGTCTTTCGATCGGCGAATTGTCATCAACTGGAAGTATATCGATTTTCCGGCAAAAGTTGGAAAACAGTTCTCTTATCGCGTAGAGGGCTCCCGTGGAGCGTTTTCGATAGATACTACGGTTGCCGGATGGGAGACGATACGAGTACCCGCGGGGGATTTCAGAGCTCTCAAGTTGGAAAGTTGCTGGCGGAACGAATCCTCCGGGTGGTACGACTGCGGAATGAAATACTGGTATTCTCCCGAAGTGAGGTCGTTCGTCAAAAGACAAACTCCGGCTGGTTGGTTCCAACCCCTGCGAAATTCAGATTTCGAGCTGATCACTTTCAAGTTACAATAGTCCCTTTCGAGAAAACAATATCTTTAAGAAACCGAACATGCCCGAGCGCACCAGCGCTCGGTTTTCTCTTTCCCTACAAGAAACCCCGCACGCAACGAAGCGGAGTGCGGGGAGGAGGTCATTCCCGAATTCTAAAAACTTTTTATATAGGGGAGTACCTTTGGTCCCTTGGAATGTAGGGATGTGACATATTGCAAGGAAACATGGCTATTACAGGTAGTCTTTTTAAAATCGTCGAGTAACTCCTGTTCGTCTTTTTTTGTGTATCCACCCACGCGGACAATGCGGATTAAAAAAGCAAATGGCGCATAATGATCTATCTGGTATTGACGGATTTTCTCGAATCTGCGGTTAAAAATTCCAGTAAGCCTATAGGGCAAAATATGGCTTCCATCCGGCAGGAAGATTGGTGTAACGTCGTGAGTACGTCCACCGAAGCTAAAGGATGGAAAAGGATTGCCGCATGGGCACGCATCACTATAGAAAAAACCTTGATCACCAAGTTGGTAACGGATAAATGGCGCGATGTGGCTGTTCAAACCAGTTACCACAAGCTTGCCAATTTCTTCCTCCTTAAGCGGAAATCCATTTTCAGATATCACTTCGATAATGACGTCTTCGCTGTTTTCATGGAATCTGCCAGATTCGCACTCGCCGGCCATGACAGAAATTTCTCTGCAACCGTAATGATTGACTATTTTGCAATGAAATCGGTCTTGAAGAAATAGCCGCATTTCCGGTGTCAATGCTTCGCCGGCTACGATGATAAGTTGGGGTCGAAGCATTATATTATCTTCCTCCGCAATGTCCGACAAGAAGCGAAGAAGTGAGGGAAACCCCAATACAATTGATTTCGGCCTGGAAATGAGAGTGTAAATTTCTTTTCTTCTATCACGTAGTTCCTCCATGGCCTTTGCATAAAAACTATTTTGAAAAGAAAAGTTTGGATTGGGAGACGGCCATAGATGGATGACCGATTGCCGAGGAATTTTCTCTGTCCCGGCAATACGCAGTAAAATCGCCCAAATATGGGTATGCAGTCGTTTATCAGTAAAGAATGATACGGGCTCACCAGTTGACCCAGAAGTATAATTAAGGATACCGAATTTCGCAGAGATTTCCTTGTTTGTTCTATCTTCAATGGGCACGCTTCTCAAGTCGTCTTTGGTCATAACTGGTAAAGAACGCAATCGTGATAAGGGACTTTGGGGTATAAGTGTATTGTCTTTTATCTTTCCTGCCCAGAAGGGTAGGTGGGCGGCGGTTCGAAGAAGACGTCTCAATTTCTTATCCCTAAGGGAATCATGGAACGCTTTCGGCATTCTTTTGCTTCTATATAAAGCCGAGAGTTGTAGTTTCACAAAAAACTCGTCAACGAATTGATTGTGTTCAAATTGCGAAAAATATTCTGCAGTGAAAAACCAAGGATGTTCTAGAATAAATTTAAACATGCTATTAAATGTCAAAATTATTTCTGCGATAGGAGAACAATTGGAAAGTATTCCGAATAAAGATAGTCATTCGCAGATTTTCTTTTAACTATTTTGAAAAATCGCGTCAAAATACGAATCAATTCTTTTTCCTCTGGCGGTGACCAGTCCCGATAGGAATCTTTATCGATTACGAGGACATCGTGTACTTTTTTTAGGAGTGGATCAATTTCATTTTTTTTATGCATTAGTTCGCTAAATTTTTTCTCGGAAAGATGACGATTAAACCTGCGTTCTTTCAAGTCGGCAAATAGCCATACCGTTTGAAGCTTTAACAAAGTAATTTTTTCCATGTTACTAAAGGGGCCCGTAAGAACCTGTGTTGTGATATCATCAAAATTTCTTTGAATGAATTTTTCGTCCAAGAAAAAAAGTCTTGTTATGAATAAACCGTCGTCCTTTAATAGGTATTTTATTTTTTCAAGCAGAGTCGGTTCGAGGTTTGGTGTTACTTGATGTAATACTACGTCTCCTAATATCACATCGAAGAATTTAGCTGGAAAAGGGAGCTCAAGCCAGTTGCTTTTTATCCAAGTTTCTTTCAGTACGTCAACTTCTTGAGTGAATCGCAACATCGCGGACGGCATGTTGTAAGAAAAGTCTGCTATATATATTTTAGCGTTAGTTTCTTTTGAAACCAGATCTCTTACTTCCGGAGTCGATCCTAGAATAAGGATGCTATTCTTTTGACTCTTTCGCTTCAAAAAATTACTATATATTTCGATATCGCCTTTGCTAGGCCGTACCGGACATGCAACCTTATCCCAAAAATATGATTGCCGTTCCCAGTAGGCATAATGCTGATGTTCTGGGTAAATGTTTGATTGCTCGAAACGAGATCCGTGAATTGCAGCGTCCAAAATACGGATTTCTTCGGCGTTTAATAGTGTAGGAATTGCGTCCAATACTTTTCTAACAAATTTTTTTACAAAATTATTCTTCATTTTGATCTTTCCATTAAGTTATTGAATATTGAAAATTGCTATGCTAGCATAGATACGCCATGAAACCATTGTCGTTACACGAACTTGTGAATTATGCTTGGCAGCATTCAAATTTTTATCGTGAGCTATGGAAATCGAAGGGTTTTAATCCCGAAAAAGAGTTTCGCAGTGATAGTGATTTAAAAAAAATTCCAATACTTACCAAGAGCGAATTTTTATCGACATCAGCAAAGAGTCGCTCTATTTTAAACCCTGAGGATGGCTATTACTTTACCGCTATTTCGAGTGGTGCGACAGCGCGTCCTTTAATAAGTCTTCAGTCACGTTTTCCCAAGCCGAGCTATTATCGTTTTATCGAAAGTCAGGTAAAGGGGTCTCGTTCATCAGTTCTCATACTTCGACCCGCAAGTCATGCAACTGCGTTTCTCGGAGCGACATTGCCAGAAAAATATTTTCCTCCGGGATCTATATTTTCTATCGGCGATATAGTAAATTATAGTGTGTCAGCTCATATCGCTAAAGAAATTGAAGCTGACTCGCTTGTTGCGCGTCCATCTGATGCAGTCCGCTTTGCGGCAGTTCTGGAACAGGTGGGGTATTCGTTATCTCGGATAACTTTCGTGTGGATCACGGGTGAACCCTTGACCTCAGCCGCCACGTCTCTTCTTAAATCTCTTTACTCTAATGCAGTAATTTTTTATGTATATGCGATGACCGAAGGTCCTTGTTCAATGGGTATGAAATCATCATTATGCAGTTCGCTTGATGCAATAGGTCCCGGCGCTTACCATCTTAACACTGAAGATTTTATTTTTGAAATACCAGAAAAATCGTCCATCGTTACTGCACTTCACAAAATTCCTACTCCTATCATTCGGTACGAAACGGGTGATTCTATGACGATTAAAGAAAATTTTCAATGTTCCTGTGGGTTTCCCGTAGGTACAATTGGTATCATCGGTCCTCGAGACGGAGAAAGTTCGTACAAGATTGGCGGCTGCTTATTTCGTGTCGGTGATATACAAAAAGTATTGAAATTTCTGCCTGAGTTGGTTACTACCGATTTCATTTTGCGGATTGAGCAGAAAATTATAAATAATCGTTTAGAGAATCACTTGCGGTTTACCGTACGACCCATAGGTGTTCCTACCGACTTTGTTACAGACGTGATTAGAGAGGCGCTTAAGAAAAAATTGTATGTTACACGATCGCGAACGTTGGAGGATGCCATGCGTCAGAGTATCATCGGGAGAATTGAAATTGATTATAATGTAGCGTTGAATGGTTCTTCTATATTACCACCCGATGAAATTTTAACCCCATTTCAAGATGTTGCTTAGTAAGGATTGATATCTGCGGACGGTTTTCATATATCTTTTTCTAAAGAAAATAATAAGAGTCAGCCATCTACGGAATGCTGACTCTTTTTTTCTGTGTTAGACATTTTTGAGTGAGTTTTTGGCTTGAGAAAGAGCATCTTCGAAAAATCTTTCCGGATCACCCACACAACCAAGAAAGTTTTCTTTTGTGGCGCACATGAAGTGATTCAGCGAAGTAGGAACATAGCGGTTCATCACTTCAGTAAACCCCCAGCTTATAAGACGATTTTTCGATTCTATCAGAGGCCCGAAAGAAACTCCTAGCGTTTGTTCTAGAATAGCTGCAGGAATCTCGACGAGTGGTATAGGATCCCTTGGCCAGTGGTCCCATATCATCTTTTCCATAACACCAAAGGGGGGTTCGAGGAGAGAGTGATATGAAATTCTTGTAAGCTTTTCTCCAACTTCTTTCCAGAAGAGTGGATTCCCCTTCTCAGACTTATGTCCCATCATGCGCCCCCAAATATCTGGAGGATTTGTTATATGCATGCGAGCAAACCAGGGTGTAAAGATTGCAGCCGTGAGTATCCGGAGTAGTCCTCTTCCTTGGTAATCCGGACGGATAAAGAATCCCCCGCTATCGAAATGGTTTCCGTCATTTTTGAGGATTAAATGATCATTGCTGATGGTAAAGTATACAAAGTCTTTCTTCTCTGCGACCCACGCGACTGCGATCAATTCTCCCTTATGTCTGACGCCGAAGATAAAAAGATCTATTCCTATGTGACTTCTTATCCATAGAGGGTCTTTTGGACTGCGCAGGTCATGCGGCGCATAGTTCGAATACAAGCGTATCACGTCATCAATGTCATCTTCACCGAGCAGAAGAGCCTCCACCATTGTTTATGTCCTCCTTGATATGAAGTCTTGATTGGTATAGTAGAATAAACTCTTCATATCTGTCAAACCGTTGTTTCGAAATACCGGAAGTATTCTCTTTAGCTCGTATTATTTAAACGTATTAAAGAATGCCTTGATGGTTTGACATACAAATTCTGTATCGCCTTTTGACATAGAGTTGTTGAGTGGTAACGAAATCATTTCAGAGGATATTTGATCAGAAACGGGAAAATTTCCTCTTTTATATCCGGTTTTGAACGCGGAAAAGTATGGCAATGGAACCGGATAATGAATCATGGGTTTAAGATGTGGTTTTTTTCGGAGTGAAGTGCGAAGGTATTTGAATAGTTCATCTCGTTTTTGAGTCCTGATGACAAAGCGATACCAAACACGTTCTGTTTTTTCTTTATTTTGGGGCAGTATGATATCGCCAATGTTATATAGTAATTCCTTATAATAGAAAGCAAGCTTCCGTCGATGTTCAAGCCAATAGTTAAAAAACGGTAGTTTTGCAAGAAGTATAGCTGCGTGAATTTCTTGAATCTTTGCACTGATACCGACCGTAGGGTAGTCATAATAACGAGTTCTTGTACCAAAGAGCCGCATTCGGTCGATTTCCTCAACAAGGTATGGATCTTTGACGATAACAGCGCCCGCGTTTCCGGGGGCAGCAAAAATCTTTGTTGAAGAAAAACTAAGACAGCCGATGTCGCCAATAGTCCCCGCTTCGCTCCACTTCCCGTCAATTTCAACTTTTGCTCCGAAAGATTGTGCGGCATCTTCAATGACAAAGAGCCGGCGTTGTCTCGCGATATCCAAAATTCTTTTTATTCGTCCTGTTGGTTGTCCGAATAGATGCGCAACAATGATAGCTTTTGTTTTTGAGGATATTTTTTTTTCTACCATGGCAGGGTCGATCGCGTAGTCGTCATCTCGTATGTCAACAAAAATCGGGGTGGCACCGACCCAACTTATAGAAGAGGCGGGCGGGATACAACTAAATGCGGGGACAATAACTTCGTCTCCCGCCCCGATCTTTAACGCTTTGAGAGCAAGAATAAGAGCATCGGTGCCACTCGCTGTCCCCAGTGTTGAAATGTTGTTCAGTCTTTCCGAAAGTAAAATTTCAAACTTATTTGTATAAAAGCGGCCAATAGAGCCATCTTTAGCATCTTTCTCTATGACGCGGGAAACTGCCCGCTTTACGGCGAGTTTTTGTACTAGTGCTATAATGCTTTTTTTAAAAAAATGTAAGTGCATCTTTATCTATCTATGGGAAAATCGCCGATGTTTTCGATTCAATCCCTATTTTGTTTATCATCGACATTATAAACCCAAAGGCGCACCCGGCAAAATTTTTATTGCTCCGAAGGTGGCACTCCGGATGCGTGGCTGGAAAATAATGGACGATAAAAAACGGATAGCTACTCTTATGTATTCAGGTCGTTATTGGTAGCCAATGCTCTTGACAGCGCTCTGTAAAAAGTCCATTATAAAGTAAACACCAAAAGGAGGCTGGCGATGAAAAGTGTAATCGTTTTTCTGCTTCTTTCTGCCATCTTCAGTCCGGCGAGTGTGTTCGGGCAAGACAGCAAGAACAAGCAGAACGACTGGATGGAATCAGCGATGCAAGCACTTCTGGAGGATGATGCATCCGATTCACGTGAAAAGAGGACTGCACAGGCGTCCTGCGAAAAGAAGGCGAAGACGTATGAAGAGAAGACATACTGCTTCATTCCCGAAGCATTCAAAAAGGATTCCTCTCTCTTGGTGAAATATCCCCTCCCCTGAAAATGCGGGAGGGAAATTTATTTTCTGATATTAATGCTTGGTAATAATTTTGCATTGTGATACATATGAGATATTTTCTACAAAAATAAAACGTCCCTCTCGCCGTAGCGATTGGGACGTGTTTGGGATGACACGTCAGACGTCCTGTTTTGAAACTCTTTTGAACTCAAACGTGCCGCTCTCGTATTGATTCTTATACTTTCCTTTGATGACTAGCGGGCTCTCTAACCAGAACACCATTTCGCTCCCGCCGCCCTCAATACCGCTTGAGGCAGCATCGATTACGATTCTGCCGTCGTCCTCGATCTTGCCAATCGACATGGAGCTATACGCGGGAGCTGGCGGCTTCACTACCTGGAACATCACAATTGTGGCGATCCTGGTGTCGACGTCCACGGTAATTATCGCAGCCATAGGCGCAGTGTCGCTCTTAGCATCCGAAACCCATTTTCCAGCCCATCGACCGTAGAATAGTTTGGGATCAAGATTTTCAGCAATTGCGATAGAGCTCACCGCGAGAATTGCCACAACCATCAACGACCTGATAGCTTTCTTTATCATCGTATCCTCCTCTTGGATCTTTTTTAACTATAAAGTGTATTTAATTTTTTGTCAAGCATTCGTAATGGTTCAATAGCTTTGCATCACCCTGGGGCATTACGCTATGGGTATGCCATATACCACAAATCAATATATTCCCCGCCTTCGCATGAAGGCCGCACAATTAGTGATTCAAGACG